>CAZFOO010000024.1:2222-43263 GCA_964520585.1 uncultured Bacteroidales bacterium | reverse complement strand
TGGTAAAAACCAATACTGGCGGCACCTAAAACACTGGTCTTAATAAAATTTCTTCGTTTCATGTATTACCATTTAAGCAAGTTATTTAATTCTCATCCTGTCCGGTGTGTCTTTGGACACATCAAGAATTTCCTGCATACTTTTCACTTTGTCCGGATTATCCAGGTAAAGATTTTCTGACTCCAGGCTATCCGTAACTATCCGGTAGAGCTGTCCCTGTGGTCCGCCGGGTTGCGGTTCCACTATGGCAGGATCAGTAAAACCCCCGGAACCCAGGCCATCAATATATTTCCATTCACCCTGGCGAACGCTGTATGTTCCCCTCGAGGAATAGTGAGTCATGGCAGGGCGTGCGGGATTTTCTTCAGATTCCTCTAGAACATGCAACAGGCTGAAGCTGTCCTCACCCATATTATCCTTAATTCCAAGACCCGCCACGTCGGCCAGTGTGGCAAAGAAATCGGTCAGGCTAACAAGATGGTTATACTGAAAGGGTTCATCTATTCCGGCAGGCCATGAAACAATCAGAGGTACGCGGTGACCACCATCCCAGACATCTCCCTTTTGACCCAGGCGACCCCAGTTGGAATCATGATCATGCAGGTCAATCTCTTCCTGTGGCCAATATCCGCCGTTATCGCTTGTAAATATCAATATGGTATTTTCTGAGATATTATGACGGATAAGAGCATTTTGTATCTGGTTTACCGCATCATCAATATCCATTATAAAATCACCGTACAGCCCGATCGGCGATTTCCCTTTGAATTTCTCTGTAGGAACCCATGGTGTATGAGGGCCCGTCAAAGGCATATAAAGCAAAAAGGGACTATCAGGGTTTTTAGTAGCCTGGTTTTCTATAAATTGAATACCTTCCCTGAGGATTTCACTGTGGCAATCTTCTATCCTGAATGACCGGGACATTTCTCCCTGGCGCCACCATACGCCTTTTTCCCAGTATACTGCATTTTCATCGGTATGCTTCTTATCCCATGAATACTCGGTATCTTCTTTCCTGGTGGGGTAATGGTCAGTGGTAAGTATAATATCAGGGTCAATCACCTGGTGGTTTCTCAGGAACATATATGGAGGAATATCCAGGGAAGCAGGATGAATGAATGAATAATCAAAACCATAATCATTAGGCCCCGATAATACCTCCCGGGTATAATCAACATTGGAATACCCCGTATTATTGTCAAATTCTGTCGGAGAGCCATCCTTTGTCTGCCAGCCCAGTCCGAGATGCCATTTACCAATACAGGCAGACGTATAACCGGCTTCCTTTAGCAAGGAAGCTATGGTTTCCCTTTCCGGTTCAATTACCGGTGGATGAAACCCCCATACTCCCCTGGCTGCCCCGGTCGATGACCTCTGGGCATATCTGCCGGTTAATATCCCATACCGGGAAGGTGTACATACCGATGCACTGGCATGAGCATTTGTAAAGGTAACCCCTTCGCTCACCATTCTGTCAATAGCCGGCGTATGAGTCCGCGCTTGAGGATTAAGAGATGCCACATCACCATAGCCCATGTCGTCGGCAAGGATAAAGATAATATTGGGAAAGTCACTTTTCCCTTCCGGGGAATCAGTCAAAGAAGTGCAGCTAATTATCCCGGTCAGGGGTATCAGAGAAAGCGGAAGAATTATTTTATTCATAATGCAAATTTATTTTGATATGGATAGGCATCTGTATAAGCTAACTCAACCGGCAGCACACAAAAGAACATCAATATTAAAGTTTTCATATTCTTGTTATCAAATAGCCGAAGGCATAGTGGTTTGGATTGCTCATTGGTTGGATGTCAAGTTTCACAAATCACCTGCACGGACGGGAACGTAAAAAGAAAATCAGAAGCCCTCCAAACCCGCTGCGGCAATTATTCCGTCCTGTTGAGGGGTAACTCCGCTAACGCCTATTGCACCAATGATATTACCATCACGCTCAATAGGAATTCCTCCTTCAAAAGCCAGCATGTCTGGTAAACTCAGAATGGCTGAACCTCCATCTGCAATGCGGTCCTGAAATACCTTACTGGGTCTTTTATAGAATAATGCAGTCTTTGCCTTTTGAATTGCAATTTCATTACTTGCCAGCATGGTTTCATCCATTTTTAAAAAATAAATAAGATGTCCACCTGCATCAATAATTACAATTGCCACATTCCAGTTTTCCTGCTGGGCATGAGCATGAGCAGCATTTGCTATCTGCTTTGCATCCTCCAGAGTCAGGAAATTTTCAAGGTCCATGTGTGCATTCAGATCGAGCGACACAAAGTTTAATGCCGAAACCAGGATAATCAAGTATGATAATTTCATGTGTACAAATCAGGTTAATCAAGTTAATAATCAATAAATTATATTTAACGGGTAATTCATATTCGGTTTTTCAATCCCATGGAACCCTCATGTTTATACATCTTATTTTGTGTCACGAAGTATCATGAGGGTTTCATTTGTCAGATTTATTAGATTTGTTAGGATTAACTCTATTTCATAAAAATTGACGGTTGATACAAATCCTTAAAAACTGCCGGTATTAAATTGTTGAGGCTCCGAATACTCAGATAACCGATTTTTCTCATCCCAAATACGAACCTTCCAGTAATAAACGCTATTGGGCTCAAGGGCTTCTCCCTGATATTTAACGGAAGAGGATTGTTCACTTCTGACATCGCCACTGTCCCAGACATCGCCTGTATTATTGTTAATATTCTCCCTGGAAGATGCCACCAATATTTGATATGCTTGTTGAAAATCAGCTTCATCAGGAACGATCCATGAAAAATAAGGTTTATTCGTATTAACCTCTGCAGTATTGGGTTCTCTGATAAATTCAACCGAGTTACCATAAGGAACTCCGGAATAAGGATCGGCATACTCCCGAGTCATTTGATCCAGCTTGTTGCGCAAGGTTAACAAAGTACCCCGGTGTTGCGGATCCATGGCAAGATTATTAATCTCATACGGGTCATCGGGAAGATAATATAACTCCTCAAACGATTTATCATTCACATACCGAAAATATTTCCACTCATTGGTACGCACACCCTCACTTGGGGGAATGTGCTCGAATTCCCATAAATGCTCTATAAGAATGGTGTCGCGCTGCAACCCGGCTTTACGGTCAGAAACCAAAGGAACAAGACTTTTGCCATGGTAACTTTCAGGTATTTCAATTCCGGCATAATCCAGGATAGTCGCCGGAATATCTATATTCAGCGCCATATCATCTTTATCCCGGGGCCTTCGAACCCGTGGATCATAAATTATGAGCGGAACCCGGATGCTGTTATCGTACATCAGCCACTTACCCGCAAGCTGACGTTCTCCAGTGAAATAGCCATTGTCCCCCATAAAAATGATGATGGTGTTTTCATCCAATCCTTTCTCTTCCAGTTTCGCCCTGATCTTAGCAATTTCAAGGTCAATATCATGAATCATCCGGTAATAACCTTTCATGCTATGCTGATACTTTTCCGGAGTGTCATAACGCCATGTCCAGCGCAGTCGGTTAAACCCTTCCATAACAGGTTCGGGCTGCTGCAAAAAGTATTTATCCTCGGCCAGACTTGGACCGGGAATATCCGTATCCTGATACAAATGATCCGACTCCTCTGTCCAGAAATATTGAAGTGGTGCCCCGTCATGAGCATGTGGAGCACTAAAACTTAATGAAAGGCAGAAAGGTTTGTTTTTCGGTGCACCATCAAGAAATTCCAATGCCTGGTGACCAGTATAACGAGTTAAATGAACAGTATCACTGTCAATAGTTTTATAAAAATAACCACGATAATCCCTGTACTGGTTATTTCGATCATAAACATCGATTACATCAAAATGTTCCGGTCTATTAGAATAATTCACTCCATACTTCCCGAAAAAGCCGGTATAATAACCTGATTCATTCAATAACTGAGTATATGAACTGCTCATGTACTCTTCTTTGATCTCGCCAGTTTGAAAAGTATATTTATGAGTCCTTTCATACAAACCGGAAAAAATACTGGCACGGCTGGCTGAACATATAGGGGTACTAACAATTCCATGACTAAAATTGACACCTTCCCTGGCCAATCTATCCATCTCAGGAGTATGAATCACATCGTTTCCTGCATAGCCCAATGCATCCCATCTTTGATCATCAGTCAGGATGAATATTATATTTGGCCTGGCATCATCCGTTTTTTGCGTGTCAGTTGCTTCAGCATTCCCGGAACATGAAGCTCCAAATAACCCAACAGCAAGTCCTACTGTAATCTGAAGCTCATTTAAAAACCCTGACGGTTTTTTATACCCCTTTAGTCTGGATTCGCAAGTAGCTGTTGGGATCATAAAATGTACAGGCTGATTACCGACTGATTTTAAATGTATTTTGGAGCTACTATACATAAATTTATAGTTTTCGTTGGCAAAACATCTGAAATGATATAGCAATTATAAGGTTTTTTGAGATATAAAACTTACCAGAATAGTCAATTTGTTTAATAAACATGTAAAAAATTAACTATATATTCATTATGCCAGGTACTGTATATTTAATCCGAATAAAACAGGTTTATCAAATTAATATTCAATTATTAACTAAAGCATGGCATTCACCTGTTCATATTTATTGTTTATTTGTCAGATGGAACTCGCCATGCAATGATCATAGTCGTATATGATAATTTTTTATAATGGCTCGTTTCGTGTTCAGTATTCAACTCGGATGAATGTCACATCCTACTTATATTAATAAAAGCGAAAAATAATGCATAGGAGATAAACTGACGGTTAATGTTCAGATACAAGGCTTGCGAAGTCAAAAAAGCAGAGTTTAAATAGGGTAAATAAGCATTTATTAACACTCATAGTCCAGCAGGCGCACATTATGGAAAGACACTATTTAATCCGGAAATAGCCCAAAGGTTACTATGGGACAACTTGACGGCCCTCTCAAGGTCTTGTGTAGCTTCATTCATTTGGCCGAGCCCCTTATATCCAAGTCCTCTCATAGTATAGATTCTTGACATCCTTGTATTTTCAGCCTCACGCGCTCCGAAAATAACCCCTGCTTCAGCAGTAGCTTCACCCTGTAGTTGTTTATCTGCATCGGCGATCATCGATTCAAATACTTCTTTGGCGCTATTATTATCACCTAACTTCGCATAACTGAGTCCCCGATAATAACCCATAATTCCTGATCTCTCCCCTGATCCCCCGCCGGCTGCAAGTTTAAAGAAGGAATTAGCCCGGGACCTGTTACCAAGAGCTTCATATGCTAAACCAATGTAATAGTTAACCTGTATATCCCTGTTACCAAAACGTGCGCTTCCGGCTTCTTCTTCAGGGACCTGTGCTTCGAGGAAATATTTAAGGGCATTGCTGTAATTTTCATCCTCCATATATTTCTTTCCCACCATTAACTGGGCATTGATGACGATATCCCTGACCCTGGAAGAACCTTCACGATAGGCAAATTCAGCTCCTTCAAGGAATTCAACAGCTTTTTCCGGCTGACCTGCAAGGGTAAGGACTTCAATTTGCCTTATGAAAGCATCATCCCGTTTTTTTACAACTTCGTTGTTTCCGGCAAATAGTTTCAACCTTTTTTCGACCGGAGTATTGCTCATCTCGTACAATTCATCCAGTTCAGCATAGTAGATGGCTTCGTTTTGGTTGAGTGAGATTGCTTTCTCATAGTAATTTACAGCCTTTTGTCCGTCGCCATAATGGCGGTAATAGCCCCAGCCCAGGTTCCTGTATGCTATAGCAAGTGCCGGGTTATGTTTAACTGCACTTTCCCATTTTTCGATAGCACGGGCAGGCCGGTTATCATAAAGAATGTTGCCTAAATAATAGTATGCGTGACCATCTGCAGGATTATGCTGCAGAGCAGTTTCCAGAACTTTAACAGTTTCTGGCCGGTGTGGGAAAACAAAATCTACAGGTTGGCCTGCTGCTGATCTGAAATGGTTTAAGGCCTGGTCTGTATTCCCTTTTTTCAAAGCAATGTATCCAAGATAATAATCAAATAACGGATAGTTTCCACTAAAACGACGAAGCGCATCTTCCGCTTCAGTAAGTAACCCGTCATTGATATAACCTACGGCAAGTTCAAGGTAATTTTCATGAGAGTCCCTCATTTCTTTATTCAGAGAAGAAAGAAATTCATTGGCCTTTTGCAGATTTCCAGATTCTTTTGCAGTCAGATAATACTCATTTCTCGACCGGAAATCAAGAGGGTCGGTTTCAAACACAGTTCCCAGAGTTGCAATTGCTCCCTCATAATCGCCCTGTCTTCTTTGAATGGATGCTTTTAATGCAATGGCCCGGTTATTCCTGGCATTGGTCCATAATGATTCGTTTACCTGATAGAAGGCTTTGTCAAAATCGCCTCTCATAGCAGATATCCGGGCTAATTGAAAATAAGCCGGAGAATGATATGCATAATCCCAGGTTGCACGATAAAGAGTGTCAATGGCTTCATCATAGAGATCCAGTGCCTTAAGTACCAAACCCTGGAGGTATAATGCTTCGCCGGTTGACGGTCGTGTGTAACCGGCTGTTAATCTTGAAATGGCCCTGGCGAGATAGGATCTTGCTGTTTCATAGTCGCCGGCTTTAAGATAGTTATTTCCAACAGCAGTATTTGTGCGGGAATCATATGGATCGATTTCCAGGGCAGCCCTGTACCAGTCCATTTGATCATGGCCGGGGGCATAAAACTGTTCGACCCTTTTGCCGGTTAAATAGAGCTCTTCAATGGTATTGAGCTCTTCAGGATCAGGATAACCTCTCCATGGCTCAGGAAGCTCATCAACCGGTTCTTGCTTAATTGGCTGATATTCAATCAGTACTTCTTTGGTGTCAGCATCTATCAATTGGGTGTAAAGATCAGTCAGATTAAATCCCCTGTTCACCTTTACAGACTCAGCGAAAGGTTTATCGGGCGAAATCTGAATATCCTTTTCATAAATTATGTTATCATTATCCTTAAGAATAACCCTGGCATTATTAACTTTAGTTGTTGAATAATAGCCCAGGAATACTCTGTTCCTGCCTCTTTCATCAAGGTTGACTGCTCCATTGAGATTAGCATATTTGAAACCTTCAATACCCCTGACCGGGTACCAGTAATGTTCCCATTGTTTTACTTCGTAAGGTCTGATCCAGGTATAATCAGGCTGGTTATCACTGTATGCTCCTACCATTAATTCAACATATGGCCCGTCTTCCTCGGTTAGCCGGGCCTCTGTTGCCTGTCCGCGCTCTCCCGATCCCCATTCCCACAATTTGGCACCTTTTACAATATTGTGATCACCGATATGCACTGTTCCTGAATTTGTTCCGTGATCATATCCTCCCATAAAATCTTCCTGTAATTCATGGATAAAAAATGAATTAGAGCTTTCAACATTTTTCCACCAGCTTATATCCACTCCCTCTGTAAAATCCGCTCCCCTGAATCTTTCAGTGGAAACGGGCCAGCGGCTGAAATCAGTTTTAGAATGGAAGGTGGCAACCTTTGCACTTGGCGGAAAGATAGTCTGGTAGTTTTTGTTGGCATGTGCAGCAACATTGGCCCAATACAAAAAGGAATGAGTATAGGGTGAGGAATTGAAAATTCTACCTTCGGCCTTGAAATATGATTTTCCGGGAAATATGGTTACTCCTATGGTCCACCTCATACCATGGCGCGGTTCGTATTCTCCAACCCAGATTGTTTTGCTGCCATCTTCATTTTCTGTTGTGGTATAATCAACTGGCAGGTATGTCGATGCCCTGTGGTGATGAAGTACGCACCATTCAATACCACCTGATACCCATGCACCTGTCATCCCTATATTTGAAGGCTTTACCACATTATTCCTGTAAATGAAATTGTAATCATTTGTCTTGTCAGCAGCATAATAAAGTTTTCCGCCAATTTCGGGTGTTACTGCTAACTCAATGTATTCATTTTCAAGAACCAGGGTTTTCCAGGCCTGATCAATCCTTTCGCCGGTATATTGATCATTCAGGCGCAGCGGATAATAATGTCTGGATGCTCCCTGATAGGCTTCGTTCCTGAAGAAGATCGGATTCCTGTCCGGTTTGGCCACCGGATAGGTAGGCAGTACCAGGTCTTTCTCAGTAAGTGATACCTGAGCCAATAGATTTTCCCCTGCCATTGTGAATAAAAATAATGCAGGGAGAAATAACATTATTAGCTTAAGAAACTTCAGGTTTGAGTTCATATAGTTTTTGATTTTAAGGATTACTGGCAATTATTTGGCTGGTTTTGCTCTTTAATAAAATTATATCGGGCTTATTAGGTAAGTATATCATTTACAACCGCCTTGTAAACATATTCCGGAATCTTATCGATAAAGGAAAGTGTATTGGCTTCCAGGTAAAATCAAAATAATAACTAATAATAGTGGAAATAAATACTTTGATTTTATTAATAAATCTAATTCAAGTTTTCCTTTATTCATTATAATCTGTATTTCATATTTATCCTAAAGTTAATACAAATTTTGAGGTAAATTAATCTTCAATACTTCAACTGTATAGATCTCCCGTGTTTGATAAAATCTTTTTGTGAGATTATCAATTATTTGATAAATTCATAACTTACAAATCCGATCAGGAAGTAAATAGAAAAACTTTCTGGTCAAAATATAAAAGACATTTTTATTGACAATTCATATTATAATTCTAACATTCTTATACGAGCTTATCTACTGGTTATTAGGGTTGTGGTGCCATTTTCATTAACACCCCTTAACTCTGTAAAAGTACCGTATCCAAGATCATGGCTGTTTCCCCATCTCGTATTTTCAGTGCTAATCCATCTAATGGGTAATTCATCCCAGCTGTGCGGCAGTTCCCTGTCTGTTCCAACCGGTTATTAATATCCATATAATAAGCCCTCAGGGTAATGACCAATCTTTCCAATCCCAACTATAATAGCCATTTCTACACAGATGATGGATGAAAGTCTCAGGCTTCTCTGATTCAGGTTCACCGGCGATAAGGTCCCGCATCACATTATTACCTAAATGAGCCCTTGTCGCCGGCAGCATTCCGGTTAACGAGCTGTTCAAGTAAGCTCCGCCAGTCGGAACGGTCACATAATGATTAGCAAAGATACTTGCAGATCCGGCTAGCTTATCTATATTGGGGACTTTACCACTGAACTGCCATAGCTTCCCAGTTCTGGTCTCAAATCATCAATGGCTATAAACAGCTCATTCGGCTGTTTATCTTCCGGCTCTGATTCTGCGCAACCGTAGATACAAAATGGGATAATTAAGGAGGAATAGAATATTTTATTTATAATTGGAACTTATTGATGCCCTGCTAATAGAATTATAACAGTAAAAAATTCGCTAAATTCGGTCTATCCACCCCCGAAAGAGGTGGCGTTAAGCCCGATTTTTGCTGTGCAGCGCATTTTTTTAGCGAAAAGGCTTTTGGGGCAAAGCCCCGCCAGGACATGCCCACGTTATAGAACGTGGTTTTTTTTTTAATGAACCTAAATCAGCTGATGCAAATAAACCCTTATCATCCGGATTAATTCGTCAATTCGTTTTTCGTGATTTTTGTCTCAAAAACTTTCTCATTGTCTATGCTCCATATCTCATAAATAACATATGGCTCTGAAGCTTCTGTATTAAAGACGATTTTTCCAAAAGAGTTTTTGTCGTTGTAACAAAACTCAGCTTCAGGGAGACATTGATGCCTATGGGTGTTTGTAAGCCGCGAGCTTTCAAATTCATACAAAGGATAGCCATTTTCCCTTTCAATCATCCACAGGTCAGACCTGTGCCTGTCGGCCGAGATCAATATAACACCCTCAATATTATTATCGTATAAAAATTCAAATAATTCATTTCTTTCATCCCTGTAGCCTCCCCAGTGATCATATTTTCCCAGATATTCACCTTTGGCATCAAAGGCCCATGGAACAGGCGATGCAATGATCTTGAATGTTGCCTCTGAATTTAACAGACCCTCTTTCAGCCACTGTTTCTGTACAGGCCCAAGCATTGTAAGATCATCAGATGGATCGTCTGCATAGCTGCCTTCACGATAATAACGGCCATCAAGCATAAAAAAGTCGACATCGGCAATGTTAAAATCGAACCATACTCCGGGTTGCTTTTTCCCTCCTCCATAACTGATATTGGCCCACTGATCCTTGAATGTTTCCCATACAGGTATCTTCCAGGCCGGATCATCAATCTCTGGACCGCCATAATCGTCGTCATCTGCAAAATCGTGGTCATCCCAGATAGCATAGACCGGAGTATGACTTACCATCTCCCTCCACTCTCTTTCAGACTGTCGCTGGTGGTAACAATACTCCTGGATATAGGGATGTTCCGGGTAGTCAATATAAACATTATCTCCCAGCATGAAAAGACCGTTAAGCTTATGGTCAGATAATGTATTCCACATATGGCTGTGCCAGGGTATATAGGCAGCACCACCGCCAAACGCCACCGCAAACTCCGCGGGTTGATATGCAGGTGGCTGGGTTTTGAAGGAATAAACTTCAGTTAATTCCTTATCATCTATAATCAGTTTATAATAGTAGTCTGTATCAGGAGTTAATCCCTCAACAAGAGTCTGGACAGAATGACCGTTTTCAAAACGGGCCTGGTTTTTACCGGAATAAATTGGCTGGTTAAATGACCTGTCAGCAGACAATACAAACTGAACATCAGCACTACCTGCAGTTCTTGCCCAGAATACAGCCTTGTTATCAAATACGTTTCCAAGCATAGGGCCATGTACCAGTTCAATATCTTGTCTTTCAAACCATCTTTGGTATTGCTCTGAGTTATACAGATCCTCAAAAAAGGGATACGGACCTGCTGCAAATCTCTCCTTTGGCAGCCCTGAACTAACAGCTTTCTGAACATAATACATAGCAGAATCAAGATCATTAAGCTTTGTATGAGCTACAGCAAGAACGTAATATGCCTCCGCATCATCTCCCTGTGCATGGGCATGCTGAATGGATATTTCGGGATCACCGTATTTGATTTCAAGCAGGTACTGCGTCGTGCCCCATTTACGCTGATACCAGGAACTATCGTTCATGTTATGGACAAGGTCAGGTATTTTGTCATTCTCTTTTACACCTGGAGTACAGGCCAGCATGGCTAAAATGACCGGGAGGATTGTGAGTAAAAATTTCATAATGCTTTTCAGGTTTTTTGGTTAATCATAAATGATGATATTCTTCTTATGCAAAGATGCTGCTGTTTTGATTGTGTTGATTTTCCGGGAGATACTTTACCGGGCCATTTTACAATGAAAGATACTCTGATTACATCTTCCAGTTTCAGACATTAACCTGTCCACTGCTTCACCAATATTCTCTATTGATCCATAATAATTCTGATGGTAAAAATGCCGGGTGCCAATGGAAAGCCGGGAATAGATAACCGTACCATGATTTTTAATTATATTTTCGCTTCCCGGATCATATTCCAGTTGCCAATTGCAATTCAATAAATCCGGCTCATAAGGATCATAAAGTTCCCAAAACTTGTCAGCTCCGTTTCTTACCATACCACCTCAACTATTTTTTATAAACAAACACTAGCTGGTTTTGCAGTTTAATAAGATTGCATTTAGCTTACTGGATAAGCAAATCATGTACTGTCCGGATTAAATATATTTGCATTTATTGTGTGTATACTCCCTAATAGCCAGATTCAACTATGATATCAACCTCAGCCGATCTGTACAATTCTTGTCCATACTCATCCTTTACAATTGCCTGGAAAATATATATCCCTGGTTCATCAGATTGCCATGACACCCTTAATCTGATATTATTGTTAACCTCGGCTATCTTTTCATTATTTGCAAGTAATTCTATACTGGCCGCTCCCAGATCGTCAGAATAAAGATGGGACAGATTAATATTTATATTTTGCCCTGTTCGAAAGATCTCTCCATCGTGAGGATAATTAATAGTTATGGAGTTATGCTGTAAAGATTCCAGGTCAATCCTAAATCCGGGAGTCGTTAAATCACGGTACATCTGATATACTTCCGGATCGTCTGCAACGCCATTGAATTCAAACGGAAAGTATTGGTTTCTAAGCATACCCATATATCCCCAGCTACAGCCATTCTTTACCGCAATAGCCTGGGCAGCTGCCCCTTCATGACCCAATTTATCATCCTCATTGCAGACTATTGGTTTGCCAAATTTTTTCAGATCGGCAATCCGGCTTTCATAAAGATCGAGTGAGGTTGTATTGAAATGAATTAGCAGAAAATCTGCTGAGTTGGCCAGTAGTTCGTGAAATAAACCGTTCCCCATTCCACTCGTGCTGACCAGTAATTCAGGATGATGCTGCTTTGCAAGTTCCATCAGCTCCACCTGTCCCTCTTCACTCATAAGCCACTCTCCATCCACCCAGCTACGAAAGCCCCCATGACGGTATTCATTTGAAATTTCCAGGACAACATTTGTAAAGCCCTTGTCTGCAATCCAATTAACAGTATTCTCTACGGCTCTCATAATACTTTCTTTCCCGTTCAAGGCTGAATGGTGAGAATGCTGACGTTGATAAAAAAGGGATAATATCACTGCAGAATTATTATTATCACAGGATTTGATAACCCTTTCAACCCGGTTTAAATAATCATACCTAAGTGAGCCGTCAGCATTAAAAGCTGTATTTATTGCCCCTTCATACCCGGGCATCCCCCCCTGCAGGCATATGGTAAAGGCATTAACCCCGCAGGAAACATATTCCGGAATCTTATCGATAAACGAAAGTGTATTGGCTTCCGGATCAAAATCATCGGTAAATTTTGCCAGCTCCGAACCACGATCCTCAAAAACCGTATTAACCATCCTGACATTCATAAATAAACCCTCCGCCGGTGACCCGGGATTAATAATCTGATCATTGAAAAACCATTTATCTCCTTTGATGGAGACCCTGGTATTGAATTCCTTATCGACGGATTTGCAGCCGCTTCCAGGTAAAATCAAAAGAATAACTAATAATAGTGAGAATAAATACTTTGATTTTCTTAATAAATCTAATTCAAGTTTTCCTTTATTCATTCAATCTATATTTTAAAATTATATTAATGCACCACCCTCTTTATTCGGTGGGATTTTAAAGTAAAAAATTCATTAAAATCGGACTATCCACCACCAAAGGAGGTGGCTTTAACCTCGATTTTTTCTTCTCGCCGCGAATTTTTTCAATCACACATGCCTTTCGGGCAAAGCCCCTTCAGTCCATGACCGCGCATAAAAGACGCGGGTTTTAAGATAAACTAAAATAAAGGTAATAAAAATTTTGAAATAGATAAGATGTGGAATTATTATCTTCAGACTAAAGTATTTGATATTATGGAGTTAACTGGCTTTTTGTCAGGGTCAATTCATACAGAACAGCTCCATTTTCATGGATCAGCCTGAAAGTTACCTCCGGGTCCGTTAATGTAGCATCAAAATCAAACTCACCGAAAGCATACTCGCCTGATATTCCAAAGAGTTGTGTGTCCCAGTCGGCTCTTATAGGTGGTGGGCCTACTCTGGCCCCCAGGCTCGCAACTTCGAATTCATAAAAGTTAAATCCTGAGGGACGAGGAATTCTAAATCCACGCGCACCGTGCCTGTCCCCTGATATTAGCAATACACCACCTATATTATTTTCTTCAATCAGTTTGAATATCTCCTCACGTCCCTCCGGGTCATATACTCCCCATGAATCTTTCCCTCCCGAAACGTAGTCGCTCCACATTGTTCCGTTTGACAATATGATAAAAGGACCTTCACAGTCGAGCAACTGTTCTTTCAACCACTCCATCTGCTGGTCACCAAGAAAATTTCCTTTTTCCCTGAAGTACCTGTTATCAAGCATAATCACATCAGCAGGGCCGATTCGGGTTCTGAAAAAGACCCCTTTGCCTCCTTCACCTGAGCCATATGGTGGATTATTCCATGAAGCCCTGAAGATATCACTCACCGCCTCTTTATCTTCAAGGGTGTAGTGAACTTCCATGGAGCCCCTGGCACTTTCTCCGGGAATATTATATTGGTCATTGTCAAAATAATCATGATCGTCCCATGTTGCATAGACGGGAAGGGATGATACCATATTTTTCCAGGCCGGATGAAAATCGCGCAGAAGGTAGTCCGCCCGGTGCAATCCGATATGGTTACGCCTGTCCTGAGCGGCTATATCTCCTCCCAGCAAAAGTGCCAGGGGCTCTCTGGAAATGATTTGATGTGATAGTGTTTGATTGCACAATCCCCACCGGTGATAGCATGTACCAAAAGCAATCCGGGCATTGGAAGGCAAATGTTCCAAAGGAGTGGTTGTAATATAGGGTTGTACATCAACATTAATAGGCTTGCCATCAATAAAAACATTATAGGCGTACGATGTTTCTGCCTTCAGGTCTTTAACATAAACAATCGCAGTCATATCAGTATTTTCAGAGCTAAGCACAGGCCCATATGTTTTAACTGTCCCATCAACATTAATGCGCACCTCAACTTTTGCAGGCTTTAAAGTCCTTATCCATACCGATGCTCCTTCTGAAGAGATATTCCCCAGCATCGGGCCTCCGGAATGTGTTATGCCATTTTCCCGGCATAATTTTAAGAAATTCAGGTTCTTTGCAAGATCGTTAAAGGTGGAGTTTGAGTCGGCATGCAAGGTATTGAAAGCAGTTTTGTAGATCTCCTGAATATCATCAGGCCTCTCCCCACATAGATTAAGATGTAAAAGATTTCCTTCCAGAACATTTGTATCCAGGAAGCTCGTGGCTTTGTGTAAATGAATTTGTCTCATCCGAGTCTGGCTATGTAGAGTATACCCAGAAAACAGCATAAGTAATATTGCATACATGATAAGCAATTGATTGCTTTTATTAATCTTGAAATATAGGCCTGATAGTTTCAAATTATTCCTGGTTTTTGTATTGTTTAAGTGCATTTATCACCTCATACTTTATGAGGAAGTTCGGCTATTAGTTATGGCATACAAGTCTTTTTCCTTAGAAAGTAAAAAAAACTCCTCATTTTTTTCGTAAAATTACTGTAATATCTAACATTCAACCCCAAGTTATATTAGAACAAATCCTCATTTCAGCAATAATCCCCAGGCAGGGCAATTATTAAAATATCTCATTTCACTTTCAGGTGATCTGATAAATGGCTGAAGAGTTGCCAGATCATCAATACCGGCTCTGATTGATATTTCAGCGGCTTCGGTTATTTCCCTTAAGTCATTTTTTTCTTTTCGCAGGTAATCATACCAGATCTGGTATCCATTCTTTCGCTATGATTCAATTCAGGAATTGATCCTGATGCTTTAAAATTAATGGTGCTTACTTCAGCCATTCTAATAGTATATCAAATCTGTTTTCAGGCAAGCCACCTGATCTGATTATTAATTTACCGGGTGCAATGCTATTCTGATATGTTTCTTTTACTATTTGCAGTTCTCTGTCAACTGATGTTTCGTCCAGGATAGTACCTTTTTCATCTGTTATATCAATCATCAATAAATTTCTGGGAGCAAGGCAAGCCAATAGGTCCGGCAGATCGTATTCCAGCAGGGCGCCAGGGACAAGGCTGTGAACAAACTCCGGACTATAAAACTCATTTGTTGCTATTAAAGAATATGATGAATATGGCTCAATGAATGCTAATCTTGCAATATCCGGATTAAACGCCGCTGCATGCAATAATGATGGAAAAAGCTCTTTATGAGCAATTCCGTAAATTTCGTTTATCCCATGCTCACCCGATATGATATTGGCTAATTTGTTGATATCAGAGGCATGGATCCCGGTTATACTCCTTCCAATCAAGATGGCAGTGAACCAGATGTTATAAGATACATTCTGTATATATGCATCACCTGTAAAAATACCGGGTCCCAATTCCCCGATGCCAAGCAGATCGGGAGCCAGTACTGTATATCCCAGATCCACAAGTCCTTCAATTTCTCCTTCTTTTGAAGCACCGGATGATTTGCCCGATGGATACAATTATATTATAGCCTTATTATTTGGTTGATGAGGCTGAAATAAAAGATATGGAATTACATAATCTCCCTCTCCTTCTATGAAATATCTCAAAACAAAATAGTTGTCCCGTTGAAATCTTCCGCAAAATACAGCTTCGTCTGTCAGTGAAGGTTCCTTGTAACCGGAGTATTGTATTGCTGAAGGTATAATTTTCTTCAGGTGTTTAGGAATATTGTTTCTTGAGCGCTCCAGTTCATTTTTAATTCCAAGAACTTCTTTGTAATTAAGGCTAAAGATGGTTTCACTCCGGGCTGATGTTAATAATTGACCCGTGGCAGTTTTCTGCAATTCTTCTGCTGTGATAAAATCTACTTCCTCTTCCGTTACTGATCCTGGTAATGACAGATGCTCCTGGAAAAAAGCATACATCGCTTCACGAATACTTTTAGTATAACCATGACCATGGTCATCTTCTGTGATTGCAATATTACCGGGCTTGCCGAATATTTCATATACCTTTTCGAGTTCCCTGTATGTTTCGCGGGTACCCTGTATGCTAAAAAAATCTCTTGTAGTAGCCATCAATAATGTTGGCTTTGGTGCCCTGACAGCGATATAATCAAAATGATCGATACCTTCTAATAATCCGTGATATAAATTCTGTTCACCATCCTGAACACCAATTGATTCCAGCAGACGTTTATAGCTGGTGATATACCCTGAAGGAGCAGATGCTTTTACCCTGTCATCGAGGGCTGATATATAAGCAGTCTGTGTCCCTCCACCCGAAAGACCATGGACGCCAATCCGCTCAGCATCAACCTCATTCCTGCTTACCAGGTAATCTATACCCCTGATCCCATCCCAGGCAAAATATCGGGCTACAGATTTCCCGATCAATGAGATTTGAGGAGCAGGATAGGAATGTTCATTATTGGAGCTTCCAACCAATGATTTTCCGGCATCAATGTCATAATACTGGAGCCTTTCTCCCTGCCCGACAGGGTCAATTGCCAGAACAATAAATCCTTTTTTTACCAGATTCAAAAGTGGGAGCTGATATGACTGCAAACGGTATACTCCGGTGCTGTGTCCGGAACAAAAAAGGATTGCAGGTGCTGGTTTAGATAAATTATCCGGAATAAACAGGGATGCTGTAACATAAAAACCCGGCAATGATTCGTAAATTAAATTTTCTACTTTATAGCCATGCTTAAAGACCGTGCTTGTAACTCTGGCATTGAGCGGAGTTTTTTCAGCAAATGGACCCAAAATCTTCCACATTTTTTTAGTGATATCCAATTGTCTCTTCTGC
Organism: uncultured Bacteroidales bacterium; assembly: GCA_964520585.1. Taxonomy (GTDB): domain Bacteria; phylum Bacteroidota; class Bacteroidia; order Bacteroidales; family PUMT01; genus PXAP01. The sequence continues at coordinate 25,946 of CAZFOO010000024.1, read as the reverse complement.
CACTCATCTTTTGTTGCCAATGTGCTATTCTTTAAGGAATTGGACTCAATAAGACTGAAAGCTTCTTCTGCCAGATAATTATATAAAGAATTGGTTGCATCTGCATATTTCATCCACCCGACATTTCTTCTTAACGGGGTAATAATATTTAAATCTTCCTGAGCTTCCAGAATGAATGGGAATAAAAAATTAAATAATAGCAAAATGGGAAAAAAAGTTACACCATAATTCCTATTTAAACTATAAGGTGTTCTGGAATGTTCCATGACTTGATAAATTAATAAATCAGGTTAATGTCAAAAATAAAGATAACTATGTTCCTTAGAAACAAATAGACCTAATAATTTTATTACTCCTCTAAAATTTATAAAGCTTTATTAAATATTGATTCACACATTACAACACTAACCTTTCCCGGTATCAGTAGTGGAACTGGCTGCCGGTATAGTTTTGAAACAGTTGATCAGTAAGACTATATCACAAATTTACCGTGGGTTTTCCAATTGATAAAGCATTTCGTCAAGGTCATCTCTGGTATGAAAATGACCATCTCTCATAACTGCATTTATCCTTTGTGTATTAGTAATGTTTTCCAGTGGGCTGGCATCCAGTAATACAAGATCAGCATTCATCCCTTTAGCAATGGATCCTTGCTGATTTTCAAGCCCGAAAAACTGTGCCGGCCGGAGTGTAGCAGCTTCAATGGCCTGCAGTGGAGTTAAGCCAGCCCGAACAAGTAGTGCAAGTTCTTGATGCAGGCTAAAACCAGGTGTAAGTTGAGCTAGTGGCATATCTGTGCCAGCCATGATCCCTATACCCGCATCAATCAGCCTGGGGATCATGTCATAAGCCCAACTGGCCAGAGCAAAATCTTCCTCAGATGGTGATTGGCCGGCTCTCCTAACTGCCTCTCTTTGCCATTCAGATCTTGTTGGTTCCGGCAAATAACGGAATGTTTCTCTCCACTCTTTTCTTGCCCACATATTATGTTCGGCCGAAGCAGTGAGAGTCAATGTAGGTACCTGCCATGTATTATTATCTGCCAGACATTTAAGTACAATTTCACGTCGCTTTTCATCCTGCGTTTTAATGGCATGGAGTCGTTGTGCCCGGTATATGTCATTCCTCAGTTCATTACCTGATTTTCCAACTGCCTCTGCAATCATCTTCTGCCTTGATTTCAAAAGAGAATCCCAATCCGAAGAACATGACAATTCAAGGTTGCGCATATGCTCCATGGTGCCTAAGCCGGCATTTGAAGCTTCAATAACATCCATGGTTAATGGTACATGAGCACTCACTTTAAGGCCTTTTCTGCTGGCAATGGATAACACTTCAAAAAAGACTTCAGGTGAAGGCAACTCATAAACTTTTATGTGATCTACACCCGCATTTATAAGAGAATCCATCACCACCTTAGTTTGTTCAGCTGAAACAACTCTAAAGGAATGATCCCAACTGTATTGCAGACCGTCAATATGATGTCCGGTTATGAAAACCCGTGGAGCCATCCCTTTCAATCGTGAAGCTTTTTCACGTAATGCAAGGAGCATATCCAGATACCCGGAAGTATCCCGGACATAAGTGATCCCATTTACAATAAAAAGCGGAAACATCAATTCAGGTGTCAGCGCATCACCGTCCAGCAAATGTATATGTGCATCCCAAAGACCGGGTATCAGGTATTTTCCTCTGCAATCAATCACCCTTACTCCGGAAGGCTCCTTAATCTTTTCAACCGGATCTACTTGAACTATCTTGTTCCCACTTACAACTACACTTTGACCTGTCCTGAGTCCATTAACAGCATCAATAACATTAACATTTCTAAAGACATATGCTGCCTCATCATTATGCGACTGGTTCGAACATCCAGCAAAAAAGACTAAATATTGAAATGCTGTAATAATTAGAAATGCCCTCCATTGAACTAACAGTTTACTGATTACCATTTTATCCATTGTTAAGAAAGATTTAAGTTGACAACATTTTCAATGAAAGCTCCATCATGTCCTATCGGGAAAATAACATTTAAAACCCAGATTAACGGGTAGTATCGTTTTTTCAAATATTTGGGGCAATTCCGGGAACCGGTGATACAGGTTTTATGTCAGGAAGAGGTCCCATATGATATTCCCGGGGTCCGACTCTCAAATTTGAGTTCATCATATCTTCCCGGCTTACATCGTTTCCTGTATATGCCGATTCTCTTCCCATTATGCCTGTAAGAGTTGAAGAAGCAAGATTATAGGCCTCATTGACAGGATTATTAGTTCGGATAGCAGTCACCAGATTAATCATTTCCTGATCGTAAGGAGACACTGAAGTCCTGTCAGTTGGCCGGCCTTCTTCATCCAGGGGGTATTTATACTCCCAGATCACATTGTCCTCATAATCAAATATTTTGTTCTGACAATTTGTATATCCCCTGGTTCCATAAATTACCTGGCCCACCTTATTGCTACATCCATCTAACTGTCGACACATACCATGATAATGCCTTTCGTCATCAAAAACGAAGTCGACACTAAAAAAATCATACATATCACCTGAGGGCCGGCGGTGACGTCCTCCAAATCCGGTTGCTGTTGAAGGGGATTTTTCAAAGAACCAATTGAGAACATCAATCTGATGAACAAGCAGATTAACAATTGTGTCACCTGTAAGCCAGTTCCAGTTTCCACGGTTTTTTATCATGGCTTCCATATCACTCCATCCTTCCTCCCTTCTTATATATGGCGGTCCCCCCGTGTTCCAGTAGCAATTGGCCGATACAATTCCGCCAATGGCCCCGTTCTTTATCATCCCGAAAGCTTCGACATAATCGCGAGCATGCCTTCTCTGTGTTCCTGCAACAACTGACAACCCCGCTGATTCAGCCATTTTACCAGTTGCCATTACTGATCTTACACCAACAGGATCAACGCCGGCAGGTTTTTCAAGAAAAACATGTTTTCTTGCCTGTACGGCCGCCTCGAAGTGCTTAGGTCTGAAATGCGACACGGCAGCTTCGATAATTATATCGACATCCGATTCAATTAGACGTTTATATGCATCAAAGCCCACAAAGCAGTTTTTATTATCTATATCAACTCCACGGTGTTCCTTCAGGAATTTCCTGCACCTGTCAACACGTTCTTCGAAAACATCAGCAAGTGCTGTTATCTGCAAATCAGATCCAGCGTCAATGAAATTGACAGCCGCTCCCGTGCCCCTGCCACCACACCCAATAAGCCCTGCTTTTAAAAGTGGCCCGTCAGGAGCCCTTTCGGGGAAAACAGGTGCTTCATATTTTTCTCTTCTTGAGTTGCAAGAAGAAATTAGATGACCTGTCCCTATGGCACCGATAAAACCTAGTGTAGCAAGATCCCCTAAAAATTTGCGTCTGTTTCGTGATTTGTTTTTATTAGTCATAATAATTTCATAATTAATACTTTAATACTTTAATACAAATAACAATCAAAATACTGTCTGGCAAGCTCTAACATTTGGTGCGAGGTGACCCCAGGTGTAATTATATTCAGTTATACCCTATCTCATGTTCAGGTAAAGCTGTTTATTTATCAATCATTATTTCAGGAGGATTGGCAAAATCATCCCAGAGCAAGGCCGCTCTATTCTTATCGATTTTTCCATCAAACACCAGCATCCTGTAGCGCAGGGTATAATTAATGCCGTTCTCAAGCACCCAGTGAGTATTCATGATTGGAGAAAAGTTGATAAAATAATCACGTGGTCTTTCGGCATTGGAATTCCAGACTCTCACAGGTTCAGGATGGTTATAGTTAGAGGGATGGCCCATTATAAGTATTCCCGCCTCCCCTTTTGGGGTATCTCCATGTACTGCGACCCAGCGTGCTCTTTTTTCATTGGCAAGTTCCCTGTTCAGTCCCTCTGAAGTAAAAAAAATACTATTCTCATGTGTCCAGTAATCGGCGGCTCTCAGTAAAAAACCTCCATACGCATACTCCTCAAGTATTAATTTTTCTGCAGGATTTAACCGGGAATTTATCTCTATTAAAAAAGAACCATCACTTCGGTCAAATACTTTGATATCCTTAAGTTCATTCATGGCAATTGTTTCCCTGGGAGAATCAGGCCAGGCCACATGCTCGTGGATTACCTGAATGCTTCCGAACACGTCTCCCTCATTAACAGAGGCAAGGGCTCCGAACCGCACCCTTCCCTCTTCTTTTGATAGATTCCAAAAATCCACGATCTCACCCCGGAATGTCGTTTTAGTCCATGGATTCATTATTCCATAATGATGCAAATGACCTGATGGTTGAATTTGTGTCATGACTGCACTATTGGGAGCATAAAGGGGATGAATAAACCCACTCCGGCGATAGGCAGGGTTTGTCCCCGGGGGAGCGGGCATGGTACCTGAATTGTATTGAATCACGGGCTTGTCACGGCAGAACAATACATAGTTATCCGGGTTCTTTTCAATCTTCATTTTTTTTGAGCCAGGTGGTGCTGGTTCTTTCCTTAGTTCAAAAGTCCGTTTTTTCCCTGGATCGGTATGACCACTTAATAACCAGTACATGTGCCTACGCTCACCCCCTGTGAACTGTATGGCAACCGGAATAGCAATATTGTCAACAATTTCATAAAGACTTAGGTCTCCTTCATAAACATGGGTAATGGCATCCAGCGAAAAAGTGAGTGGTGAATCAAAACGCTCATATTCACCTGAATAAACATTTATCTTTGCTACTGTTTCCCCTGGAGATGAACGATCATTTACTAAACCAAATCCCGAAAGCAGAAACACACCTAAATAAAATAACACCAATGTTCTCATAGGCAGATATTTAAATTAAGCCATTGGTCATATTCCTCCTGCGAAGGAGCGCGGTCCCGTAATAAATATTATTCATTGAGAAAGCTTGTGATAGATTTAACCATGTCTTCACCGAATTGTCTGTAATCATCAATAGTCAAATAGTTGCCATCTCCATCACTCTCATAAGCCTGGGTAAATTCAACAACAAGAGATGGTATATTCAGTTCGGCAGTGAAGTTAACAGCAAGACGCGCGGGGGAATATCTGTGTCCATATCTTACATGCGGCCAATAATTTCTCATTAATTCTGTCAATTCCTTCAGGGCTTCAGTTTCTTTACTTCGATCAAGAAATGCTATATTGAGATTTCTTTGAAGATGGCAATGGATATCAATAAAAAGATCAATAGAGTTATTATTCTTGTAGCGATCTATGATCCAGTTTTTTAGAAACTCTACTTCCATGGGTGAATCCATTTCATCAGTATCTTCCCTGACCCATTCATCATTAACATCCTGCATTTTCGGTGTATATCTTGATACACCATGAAAAACTCCGTCAGGATTCATTACAGGAACTATATAATATACATATTCATCTCTTATTTTTTGAGCCTCAATATTATCGGAAAGAAGGAAGTTAATAATTCCTTCAGCAGAATATCCACCTGCATCTTCACCCGAATGTTGCATGGCACTTATAAGGATACTTTTTTTATCCTTTTTTTTCCCCGGATTTGTAATTTCCAATAAAGGGATCGACCTGTTCTCAGGTGTCCGCCCTTCTTCAATAATATTTAAATAGGGACTTGATTTTACGGATTCAAGGTAATTCATGTATCGGGAATAAGGATATGGGTGGGCATATGCAATCCATGCAGTATCATGTTCGAAATACGTACTGAAACGGAAAATCTTTTTATCTTCATCGTAGGAGACATCTTCAATCCTTGCCCATGATTCATTGTCATAACTGATAACTGGCTGGGTGTAATCAGTAAAACAAATATGAGGTCCTCCCCTGTAAACACCTTTAAGATTATCAAGTTCAAAACTTGCAATTTTATTTTTAACATTTATCACCTTAAAATAAAACCAATAGTATTGATTTCCTATCTGGTCATATTTTATCCAGTGCATGGTTTGTCCCTTAAATTCATTCGGTGCGACTTGTTTTAATGAACCTATAGATGCTGATTCAAAATCTGAAATAATTCGTATATCCTGGGCTATCGTTACATTTGCCCAAGTAAATAATAAAAATAGCAGACTTAATTTCATGATATTATATTATTAATGAATTTAATTAAATATTATGGTACCAGTAAGAGCGACTCCGGGGTAAAAACCAACTCCATGACGACTAAAACAATTTACGAAACAGGTTTGAAGCAAATTGACAACAGCCAAAACCAGGGAACCATCCCGGGGCACAACCCAGAAATATCCTAATGGTATTTGTTATTCCCGCCCCGGAACTTTATTAATGAATAGTCAGACTATATATCTGGCAAAAATATTTTAAGTCACCGAATATTTAAATAATCCATAATAGCGTCGTCACCAGTTAGAGCATCTGATGGTATGGGACTATCCTCGGTATATACCCTTAATTGATCCTCAGGTAAAATAGTAACGAAATCTTCATTTACCATCGGATCATATGTAACATTTCGCGAATTGAGGTTAAGATGATGCGCGAAAAAGTTATACATAACAGCACGTTTAGAATAACCATAATTATGTCTTTCTGCAGGAAGATGTGCATTCTCTACTCTGTGTTCTGCATCATATAAAGCATATACCTTTTGAATATAAGGATATTCAATTAATGGTGTGTTCCTCGTCCAATCATTACCATTGGATATTAAAAGCATAGGTTTTGGTGCAAAAAGAGCAGCAATTTCCACATTATTGGTTTGGTGGTATTCACTTTTATGTATGGGCATGCCACTCTCACAAACACAGCCACCAAAAAAGTGAGCTGATACCTGTACACATGGCACCGAAACCTTTATCCTGTCATCAATGGCAGACAAGATAAATGTCTGAGATGCTCCACCTGAACCACCCGTCATGCCAATACGTTCGGGATCCACATCAGGCCGGGAAAGCAAATAGTCAAGCACCCGTTTGCTATTCCATGTTTGAAGTAACATTGCAATAGGCATTCTGTGAGAAGTTACCTGTTTAGAATCTCCATGACCAATCATATCATATGACAGGACAATTGCTCCCATCCGGGCAAGTACTGCAGATCTGTATTGTATATCTTCCTTTAAACGTTTATCCTGAAGATGACCTTGAGCTGATAATATGGCTGCATGTCTGCCTTGCATTGTTGCAGGTCTGTAAAGATTGCCTGTTATATAGAACCCTGGAAAGCTTTCGATTACAATATTTTCAACAATATATCCATCAAATTCCCGGGTATTCGTGATCTTTTCATTAAAATCACCTTCTATACCAGGCATCTGTTCCAATTTCATACCCTCAATTATATTCCGGCGAATTATATCTGCCCTTTCCTCCCATGATTCCCGATCACTCCAGGTACTGGCAAATTCTTTCATTTTCAGGTTAGCTTCATTTTCTGTCCAGTGATGTCCAACACAAAGCATATTTTCCTGACTGGAAGTATTAATACTGACAAATACAAATAGTATAAATACAAAATATTTTATTGTCTTCATATATTAGTATGTTTATTTTAAGATAATTATGAATAAAAATAACTTGGGAGAAGGATCCTCCCAAGCTAAAAAATTAATTATATCCTGGATTCTGCACAAGATTAGGTGCCCTGTTCAATTCATCTCTTTCTATGGGAATCCAATAAAGTTTTTCAGTAAATGTCCTTTTTGGTGCGGCATTTATCTGCTTCCATATTGTTGTTGTTTCACCGTCTACAGTGGTTTCGACAATATCCACACCATACAGATCGGGCTCAAAACTTTCTTCCAGTATTTTCCACCTTCTAAGATCATACCACCTAATATTTTCAAAAGCAAACTCTATCTTCCTCTCATGCCTTAGAGCTTCTGTGATATCACCTGTGAAATCCGGTAGCCCGGCACGATTTCGAACCATATTGATGTATGTGGCAGCTGTTTCACTATCCCCTAACTCTAAAGATGCTTCAGCAAAATTGAATAATATTTCTGGATAACGTAACCATACTGCAATGTTTTGGTTTGGTTCATCCCTGCCAATAACCTCATCATCCATATATTTTTTTAACAAATAACCAGTATATCCACCGTTCCATGCTTCCACAATGCTTTGTCGGGAATCTAATCCGAAGCGTTCGCTCACAATTTCGTCATTTACAATCACTATCCTGGTTCGCCTGTCATAAATACCAACGGGGTCAATATCCTCAAGATTGGAAAATCTGGGTTGCCAAATAGCACTATCATAAAGCACAGTAGCATAGAATCGGGGATCACGATTAAGGTATGGATTAATATGCGGGAAAGTTTCCGAAATATTTATGTATTCCTTGTTTTCATTAATAGTGAAATGATCCCAAAACTTTGTTCCGTCACTCATGCCAAATTCATCCACGAAGTTTCCATAAGGACCATTATTCCCCCAGTTATTAATACCATTGGGTCCACTCCAACGATTATGATAGTTTCGTAGTCCTACATCATCACGATACATCCTGCCCCAAATGATTTCTTTATCCGACAAATCTTTTGCCTTGAACATAGCAAAGTAATTATCCGCTACTAATTCCTGATCAGGAGCCCCAAAATCAGAAAGTTCTACGGTGCCCAGATCAATAACTGCTTTTGCGGCATCCCTGGCCGCAGTCCAAAGTGCATCTCGATCCGGATTAACATAACCAACATACTCATTTACTGCAGTTCCATCAGCTGTAAGGTCACTTGCAGCAAACAACAAAATTCTTGACTTAAGTGCTAAAGCAGCCTCTTTGGTAGCCCTGCCCATTTCGGTTTCACTCTTAAATCTTAATAATTCGGCTGCATCATCACAATCTTTTGCAATAAAATTTATGGTCTCTTCGAATGTATTTCTGCCAATATCGGAGAAATCATCACCAAGTTGAAATGGTTTATCGAATAGCGGAACACCTCCGTAAGACCTGCATATATGATGATAATAAGCAGCCCTGAGAAACAGTGCCTCACCTTTAAGAACTTCTACCTCTTCTATTATGGCTTCTTTTTCGGACTCTCCATAGCCATCAGGCACTTTATCGATATTGTCAAGGAAAAAATTAAGCTCCTGAATATTAGAAAAGTTTTTCCAATTTTGATGCCCACGATCGCGACCAAGGTTATCAGCACTTATAACACTGCTGCTATATACAGTTAAATCCTGACCCTTTGTTAGTACACTTTCACCTGCAAAAGGACCAGTACCATATCCACCTCCACGAAGATTCCATCCATTAGGTATGCGGTCATAATGATAATTTAAGTAAGTTTTGGCCAGATTTATATCTGACCACACAACGGGATCAGAATAACTATCAAGAGGATCTTTATCCAGAAGGTCGTCAGAGCAAGATGGCAATAGATATACCAGTATTGCAAATAGTGTTAAACCTATGATATGTTTTTTCATAATAATAATTATTATATTATTTTTGATATGATTTACTAAAAGGATAGTTGTGCACCCAATGACACTGTTCTCATGATTGGATAGCTTCCCATTCCACTATTCTCAGGATCCATTATTTCATTGCCTGAGTAAATCAACCAGAGATTTTGGCCTGCAACATATATTCTTGTATCCTTTGCTCCTACACGATTCATAATATTATCAGGTATTCTATAACTAAGCTGAATATTTTTTAACCGTGCATAAGAGATATCTGTGTAATGATGATCTGTTATATGAGTTTCCCGCCAATACTCTTCTGTCCACTGATATGCTCTGGGCCTTGAGGCATCAGGATTATCCGGTGTCCATCTGTCAACAGCATCAAACATGAAATAATTACCGGCAGTACCTTGTCGGGCATCATTATAAATATATCTCAAAGCTCTTCCATGTCCCTGAAATAGTCCCCTTAGTTCCCAGTTCTGATAATTAAAATCAAATGCTAATCCGAAAGTTATTTCAGGAGTTGTAGTAAGTGGAAACAATTGCCTGTCAGCACCAGTGATTTCGCCGTCGCCGTCATAGTCCTCGATGATTATATCTCCAGGTCGGGCTCCGGTTACATGAGGCATGGATTCAACATGTTCCCAATCCCTGAAAACGCCAAGAGATTTATAAATAAGATGTGCTCCCTGGGGCTTACCAGTACGAACCTGCCATGGAACCGGTCGTTCCGGTTCATCCGCTTCAATAACAGTGTTACGGGCAAAAGCAAAATTCCCGTTTAAGCCATAGCTGAACCCTCCTGATCGGTCACTGTAGCCCAGAACAACTTCAACTCCTTTATTATCAACAATCCCATAGTTTTCATCAGGTAGTGTAATGCCGGTAAAGCGAGGCACGGATACATTCCTTTTAACAAGGATATCTTCACGCCTTTCATAGAAAAAATCCGTTTCAAAAGACATTTTGCTATCAAAAAACATAGATTCCCATCCAAAATTAAACACATTTGCAACTTCCCATGTAATAAATGGATTTGGGGCTCCTGATTGTCCCAGGCTTGGTTGATATGTTCTGCTATCTCCCAATGGTAATCCTCTTGAAAAACCATATTTTGGAAGATAATGAAAAGCAGAGACCAAGTCATTCCCCATTTGCCCCCAGGATGCTCTGAGCTTGAAATAATCAATGAACTCAACATTATTTTGCCACCAGTCTTCATTGGATGGTCTCCATCCTAAAAGTACAGACGGGAAATTGCCCCAACGCCCAGACTCCTCAGAAAACCTTAAAGAACCATCCCGACGAAAACTGAACTGGAATAAATAGGTCCCCTCATAGTCATAACTTAACCGGCCAAAATAATTTTGTCGTGCATCAAGTTCGACCCATCCATCGTTATCTTTCTGATCATCCCCCCCGGCAAAAAGATAAGGCAACCTGTCAGATAGAAAGTATCTGCGGTATGCATTAAAACCCTCATGATGAAAATCATTGTATTCGTAAGCAGCAAAGACATTTACATTATGAACTTCGTTAAAAGTTTTCACATAAGAAAGTCTTATATTTGCAGTTTTAGAGGTTGAATTCGCAGAATAATCCCTCAATCTAGGTTCAGCAGGACCTTTGGTAGTTGCAATTAAAAAATCCGACCCGTCTTCTCTACCTGTATTACCGGCTGCAAAATATGATGATTCATCCAGACTATAAAGAGTCCATGGTTTTTCAAATCGCTTTCTTTGTTGAATATACATATCATAAGCATAGTATCCTGATAATAATAAGCCTTCTACCCCAGGAATTTTCAAATCGGCAGAAATAATATTGTTGCTCCTGTAACGTTTATCATCATCAAATCCTGTTTGTTCAGAAGCCATAACCATTGGCTGGTCACCATATTCAAGATCTGGTCCAGGTAAACCATTAGGAAACAAAGCAGGGAAAGTGGGATATATCCTAATTAAGGTTTGGAAAATATTTCCTTCTGAATTTGTAGGATACATTCTATTTTCCTGGATACCGGCCAAATCAAGGCCCACATTAAGATAATCATTTACTTTTACATCAATATTACCTCTTAAATTATATCGATTGTATGAAGTATTATTATTAACGAAAATACCATCATCAAATTGGCTACCGAATGAGCCATAATAATTTACTGCTCCAGTACCTCCATCTACTGCGAAATTATGATGGCGGGTTGAACTGTAATCCCTTAAAGCAGCGTCAAACCAGTTTGTATTTGGATGCGTCCAGGGATATTCCCCGGATTCATATTTTTCAATATCCTCAAGGGAGAACATCATATTTGATTCATCTACACCCCTATAGGATTGATTTTCTCGTATCATTCTTGCATATGTAGGGGCATCAGCCATTTCTGGCAGCATTGTTGGCGAAAGAAATCCTTCATAAAAACCATAAGTAAAAGTAGGGGGTGTATCAGTATTACCACGCTTTGTCGTAATAAGTATAACCCCATTAGCAGCTCTTGCACCATAAATTGCAGCTGAAGCGTCTTTTAAAACAGTAATACTCTCGATATCATTGGGATGCAATGAGTTTATATCACGACCAGCAATGCCATCAACTACAACCAATGGATTATTGTTACCAAGAGTAGCATTACCCCTGATACGAATTGTTGGTGCGTCACCACCTGGTTCTCCGGATTCCTGCATAAATATACCCCCAGGCAATCTCCCGGCAAGGGCATTGGAAACTCTTCCCACGGGGGCTGAAGTAAGGTCTTGGCTACGGACAGATGTTACAGAACCTATTACATTAGCCCTGGTTTGAGTTCCATAACCAATTGCAACAACTTCATCAAGACCAATGGATTCGATATTCATGCTAATATCAATTCTGTTCCGATCTTCCACTAATACTTCTTGTGTCTGCATCCCAACAAATGAAAAAACTAAGACGGCGTCATCAGGAACATTGGTTACAGTAAAATTCCCGTCTGAGTCAGTAACAGTACCTATCGTAGTACCTTTTACCATAATAGTAACTCCAGGCAATGGTTCATTATTCTGATCGGTTACAATACCGGAAACAGTTCTTTGTTGTACAGCAACCTCCATCGGAGTAATAACAATAAGTTCATTTTCAAGTTCCCGGTAAGTTAAATTTGCACCGGCAAGTAGTTCACTTAATACTTCATCAATATTATTATCTTTTGTATTAAAAGACACAACCCGGCTTAAACCGGCAAAATCATCATTATAGAGAAACCGGAAATCACTCTGGTTTTCTATATCCTTGAAGACTTCCTTCACAGTTTTGCCATTTACAGCGAGATCAAATTTGGCACTTTGTGAAAATATGCTGCCCGAAACATTCAGCATAGAAAACAGAATAAAACACAACAGCAGTTTCATGGTTAGTAGAATTTTTCTCCTCTTCCATAAGAAGAAAAGGATTTCATGATTAGGTTTTTTTTTCATAATTTTGAAAAGTTTTAGGATTAAAAAAGGCTGTAAATGCGCAAGGGATAAACTCCTCGTTGCATAATTGCCCGGTTAATTACTAAAGCGATGCTACAATCATTACCGATTGGGAGAACCCCCATTCTCCCAATCTTTTTTCATTCTGAGGTTTTGTCATAGAGTTTCATTTTAATGTTGGTTTTTGTGAACACATAGTATTAATTGGAAAGATTATTATATTTTTCTTTAAGATGATGATTCATAGTCAAGACAACATTGTTCTTTTCAATGCTAAAGTCAAGGGGAATGGTTAGCCTGATAGCATAAAGAAGTTGTTCCAGGGTTTCCTGTTCCAGCGATCCGGAAAGATAATAGTCTTTAAGTTCGTCATCCTTAAAGGTAATTTCAACATCGTAGATTCTCTCAAGCTTAACCGCCAGATCCGCCATCTTTTCCCTGTCAAATAAAAGTCTCTTGTCTTTCCATGATGTATAAACTTCAGTGTTAACAACCTTTTCTACAGCAATCTTCTCCAGGGGCCTGACTGGCATCACGCTTATTTTCTCATCTGTTTCATTTATATTTTCATCAGCATCAGTTAGGTCAGACAAGTCAGGCAAATCAGGCACACCAATTTTAGTTTCTCTATGAGATGAATAAGCCCGTTGATTGGGTCTTAGAATAACTCTTTCAACATCCTCACCGGGAACATTCTTCTCCAAACTTACAACACCTGAAACCAGGGTGGTCTCTACATGCTTCTCCTCAGGGTAAGCCTTAACGTTAAATTCTGTGCCCAGGGCATTAATTACAAGATCATGGGCATGAACCCTGAAAGGCAGATCAATATTAGATACAACATCAAAATATGCTTCACCGGTAAGCTGAACCGACCTTCCGGTTATATCATAATGAGTTGAGTATTTCAGGGTACTTCCTGCATTGAGCCAGACTTTTGTGCTATCTGGAAGTTTCAGGTAGGTTTTGGCACCAAGGGGAGCCTTAACCATAATATCCCTTTCGGTGAAGATTTCTTTTTGCGAATAATAATAATGGACGCTAAATGCACCCAGGGTCAAGGCAATAAGAAATACAGCGGCAATATTTCTAAAACCTGAAGTAATCCCGGAAGTATTAAACCACCGTACACCGGTCTGCCGGGCAATTTTTCGCCATGCTTTATTGCAATTATGTTCATTGTTATTAGTCACTATTCCTGCAGCGATCCAGGAATCACGAATTCTTTCGTAATAGGCATAATTGGATTTATCGGAGGTTATCCATTTGTATGCAGTTTCATATTCCTGTTCATCTGCTTTTCCCTGCAGACATTTCAACAGTAAATCGTCTTTTTTAAAATTATCACCCATCTTAATTATTTAATCTGTTTAATCTAAATTATGACACATAACTTGTCTGGTGGTATTAGCCAATTATTATTTTTTTTAAAAAATGTTAACCATTTATTATTTCAGGAAGAAATGCTCCTATTCACTTTTGGCATATCGCCCATCTATCATCCTTACCCTGGACTGTAATATCCTTACTACCTCCCCATAATACAAATGATTGTTTGGGTCATAGGGAAGAAAGCGAACGAATCCAGATAAAATGCGGACTTCCAATCCTATCAATCATACTTATAAAGCGGGATGCTTATTCGTGAGAATCTATCGTTCCCGGACGGCTATTGGCGACCAGGCATGGTAATACAATTTGGTTCGCCAAAATACTGAACGTATTTATTATTCCTGAAATCAGGATACTGAAGTTTACTTAATATCTTATAAGAACCAATTACCGGTTCTTTAAATGTTCATTAAACCAGTTGAGCATTTCTATTTTCATCTCATCGGTGTAAACATGACCGGTATCCTCGTAGATTATGCTTTTGAAATTGCTGTCCTGCCCATAAAGATTATACACGGTTTCCAGCTTTCCCTCCAGCACCTTCATGCCGCTCAGGGGGGATCCAAGGTCGCTGTCGCCCGTCAGGACAAGGAATGGCCTTGGTGCAATGAGTCCCATTAGCGCTTCTGTATCGAAATGGTTCAGCATGCCGGGAACAAAATAATAAATTCCGTGAGCACGGAGCTGCCTTTGTTCGATCAACTCTTTATAACGGGTAAAACAGGCCACCCCCACCACGGCCTTAACCCGTTCATCAAGTGCGGCCAGCCACCAGGCACGGGTACTTCCCATACTCATCCCCTGAACTCCGATCCTTTCATGATCAATTTCAGGACGGCTTAACAGGTAATCAATCGCGATCTGCTCATCACGTATCTGCATGCCCCACAGTGAGCGGCCAAACCAAAGGTTTATCTTGAAAAGTGATAATTCCTGATCAGCTCTTTCCTGCATCTCACGTGTGCCTGCAGGTCCCTGTCCCCTGCGCTCACCATTGAAATAACTGTCAATAGCCATTACTGCATATCCCTGCGATATAAGCAAAGCCAGCACATCCTGGGCTGTACCGGTATTTATGCCGAATATATTGTCCTTGCTGCTACCATGCCCATGAAGCCCAACTATGACAGGAACCTTCCCCTTTACGTTTGTAGGAATGGCAAGGTATCCGGGAACCCATGAATCGACTTCATTATCAAATATGAACTTTTCCAGGATGTACCCATTTTTTTCTTCCCTTGAAATGGTTTTGATATTTAATTCTTCAGGTCTTGGCGGCAGGTCTCCAAGAAGCTGCTCTATTGTTTCCCTTACCCCAATCCTCTCCTGTTGCCATACGCCCAGGTTCGAAGGGAAACTGAAATCGGGAAATTCCCAATTCCTGTAATGGTCGGGCACACCTTCCCATGGTTCCTGCCAGAAATCATCGGCTGTTTGTGCATTTGCAGTAAAACTCAGGCTGATTGCAATGATCAGTTTTAATGTCAGGATATAGATTGTTTTCTCCATCGTTTTCCTTTTTTAATGTAATAATTTTTACCTGGTAATGTCTTCCTTAATATGGGTTAGTTGTATATATCGAGTTAAACTGTTTAAGCTGAATTTTGACACATTCCGAGTCTGTTGGAATTTCAAATGATCAATAAATTTCTATAAAATTGTTAATTTTTATATTATTTCAGGAAAAAATGCTCTTATGAATCCCCATGCTACTATATGACACAAAATAACATGAATCAAAAAGAAATAGACTATTTGAATAGAAATTGATATGTAAAATAAAATACCTGCAGGCTTATCAACATTGCCAATAAGACCATCATGTTTTTCAGGGCTACCTGAATCTTTTTCAAGGCATTCATTATCTGGCTTTTTACGGTATTGACAGAAAGATCAAGCTCCTCAGCTATCTCCTGATGAGAAAGATTATCAACCCTGCTCATAAGGAAAATCTTTTTACATTGTGCCGGAAGCTTATCGATAACTTTTGCAATTCCACCCTCCATCTCCTTTTCTATTATACCGGAAAGAGGATAGGATGATGAACCATAATCGTGAGTTTTAGAAAAGTCGGAATGGTGCAAAAAAAAATCACGGTATTTATTTTCAGATTTTCTTTTTCTGATAATATTCAGACAGGTATTATAAGTACTTCTGTAAAGATAGGAACGGAAGGAAGTGTGAATATCTGTCTTTTTTCTGTCTTCCCAGACAATAATAAACAAGGTTTCGACAACATCTTCAGCCTGATCGCGGTCCTTAAGGATCTCTTCAGCATACCTGCATAGGGGATCATAGTAGGTTTTGAAAACATATTCAAATGCTTTTTTACTGCCATACTTCAATTCCTTCAGAATCCTTTTCTCCAGGTTTTCCATTTAAAGCGTCTTCAGAATTTTTCCAATTGCAATATATAAAAACCTTTTAAACAAAAATTAAAGTTTAAGGAATATATAAATTATTGAATGAGTTACTTGCAGACTTTTCAAATAACTAATAAATCCAAGGAAACATATTCTCCTTAAATTATTTATGTATAGCGCAACCCCGATATAAGATAAATTTAAGAGAACCAGAATTAGCCCGGTTAATATAAAATTTAACTATTTTCGAAAATCAAAGCTTTTTAAAATACAGGATATAATTTAATTTCCCGCTGATGCAAAAAACAACGTTATTACCAATTATCTTACTGTTTTGTTTTATTGCCGTTCTTTCATGTAAAAGAAAGACAGAAACGGAAAGCCCTGATGATTTTGCTGTCATGGCATATTATGCCGGAAATGAAACTGTCATTGACGATTATGATATCAGCCGACTTACACATATTATCTTTAGTTTCTGCCGGCTCGAGGGAAACCAGATGATAATCCCTAAAAACAGAATAGAAACAGTCATGAAGCTGGTTTCCCTGAAGGATGACTACCCTGAATTAAAGATAATTCTTGCTTTAGGTGGATGGGGCGGTTGTGAAACCTGCTCCGAAGTGTTTTCTTCCCCGGAAGGGAGATCGGAATTTGCTTACTCTGTGAAAGAACTGCTCCGAGTTTATGGTGCAGACGGCATTGATATGGACTGGGAATACCCTGCAATTTCAGGTTTTCCCGGTCATCCCTACATGGAATACGATAAAAGGAACTTCACCCTGGTGATAGAGAATTTAAGAGATGTGCTGGGAGTTGATTATGAAATTGGTTTTGCCGGGGGTGGATTTAAAAGGTTCTTCGACGAATCTGTTGAATGGGATAAGGTAATGCCGGTAGTTGACTATGTTAATATTATGACCTATGATCTGGTTAGTGGCGGGAGCCCGGTAACGGGACACCATACTCCTCTCTACTCAACTCCTGAACAGATCAGATCGGTAAATTATGCTGTTAATTATCTTGATTCTATCGGAGTGGATCCTGCCAAAATAGTTATTGGTGCAGCATTCTACGGCAGGGCATGGGAAAATGTACCAGATAAGAAAAACGGCCTTTACCAGACGGCCAATTTTAAAACGGCCATCACCTACCGGGACCTTCCCGGCTGGATCGGGGATAACGCTATGATGGAGTTTTGGGACGAGACCGCCTCGGCTCCATATGCATATTCTGAGGAAAATGGACTTTTTGTCACCTATGACAATCCCCGGTCCGTTGAACTAAAAATAAAGTATGCAAAGGAAAAGGGTCTTGCCGGCATCATGTTCTGGCAACTTGGAGGCGACCGGCCCCAGGATGGATTGCTCCAGGCTATTTACAGGGAACTCGAGTAAATTTCCATAATGATACTGGAAATATCCTCCATACTGATATTAGGGATGCATGCCTTCCCATACTTAATATTTATTACTTCATAAATTAATTAACTGACCATTAATACCTATTATCTGTTTTATACAGATAACTCCCTCCCATTATTTCAAAACTCAAAATATGATAAATCCTACATCTAGCTAATATTGCAAAATGAACTTTTTATTGCATGTAGAATTGACATTAAAGACAATAAACTATGAGGGTTTCGTGATAATAGCTTAAGATTTTTTAAGAAACAAATAGATATACACTTATCAGGAAATTATTTTCTTATATGAAAAATAGTTTATTTTCATGTAAGAAAATTGTGGATTGGACGATTTTTTTGAATAGGTTTGTATTAGCTGAAAGTCGAAGAATGAAGCTTTCTTCGTAAGCAGGAATAGAAAAAAACCGGTCATGATATATTTTTTGTAATGCTAACACCGTGCTTTACAACCTACTCATCAGGTAAATAATACTTCTGATGATAGTTTATAATAATAACATTAAACTAACTTTTGCATGAATCCCCATGATACTGAAGTCTCACAAAATAAAATGAATTTCACATTCGAAAACTATTGCAAAACGAGACAAAACATTGCATGTGAAATCGACGAAGTCAATAAAACAGGGGGATCCATCCGAGTGAAATACTGAATACGAAAACATTGCTATTGTAAATTAAAGATAATAAGTCTGATAACCATAATTTATTCGAATGCAACTAATACCCAAAAGGACTTCACTAAATATAATGGCTATAGGGCTAAATGCGCTATTGCCAGTGCTGGCACTACAACCCGTATTGGCCCAGAAAGACAAGAAGCCCAATGTTCTGCTGATCAGCATCGACGATCTCAACGATTGGGTTGGTCATTTGGATGGTCACCCAAAAGTACAGACACCAAACATGGATCAGCTGGCTTCAGCCGGAGTGTCATTTACCAATGCCCATACCCAGGCCCCTTTATGCAACCCTTCCAGAACAAGCTTATTAACCGGATTGCGCCCTACCACTACCGGAATATATGCCCTGGGTCCGTGGTTCCGTGAACTGGAACAATACAGGGACCTGGTAACGCTGCCACAGTATTTCGAGAAACACGGATATGTAACCATGACCACCGGAAAAACCTACCATGATGCTTATCCCCCGAAGGTGGACCGGCGTGACGGACCGGAGTTTACCAGATGGGGGTTTCATGGCGGATTTTATCCACGTCCGGATGAACCATTTGTAAAAGCTACAGGGCACCCGCTTGTGGATTGGGGCGTATATCCGGAGAATGATACTCAGCAGGACGATTGGAAGGTGGTGGATTGGGCCATAGAGCAACTGAAAAACCCTCCCGGAAACAACCCTTTTTTCCTCGCCGTAGGAATTCGCCATCCCCATGTGCCTTTGTTTGCCAGTCAGCAATGGTTCGACCTTTATCCTGAAGACGATTACCTTTTACCTGTGGTGCGTGGCGATGACCGGGACGATATTCCGCCCTTTGCCTGGTGCCTGCACTGGAATCTGCCTGAACCCCGCTTGGCATGGCTCCAGATGCACAATGAATGGAAACCCAAGGTACGGGCCTATCTTGCCAGCATAAGCTTTGCCGACATGCTGGTGGGAAGGCTGCTGGACGCTCTTGCGAAGCAGGATTTGACTGATAATACCATTGTGGTGCTGTTATCCGACCACGGCTATCACCTGGGCACTAAAAACATCACCGGCAAGAACACACTTTGGCACGAATCCACTCGTGTTCCATTCATTTTTGCCGGTCCCGGCATTAATGAAAAAGGGAAGATGAGCGATGCACCGGTAGAATTGCTGGACCTGTTTCCCACGCTGAACGATTTGGCAGGATTACCTGAAAAAGAGGGACTTGAAGGTCATTCACTATTACCGATATTGAAAAATGTGAACCAAAAACGTTCCCGGCCGGCAATATGCACCCACGGACCGGATAATAATGTTATTATAACAGAGCAATGGCGATTCATTCAATATGCCGACGGGTCGAGGGAACTTTATAACCGTAAAGAAGACCCGTATGAGTGGCACAACCTGGCCAGAGTGGAAGGATATGAACCTGTTATGGAGCAACTGTCTAAATACCTGCCTGAAAGCGCCACTCCTGCACCTGGAAGCAAAACCAGGCTGGTTGAAATGATAAACGGAGAACCTTACTGGGAAGGCCAACAGATTTCCAAAGATGCAAAGGTGCCGATGGAGTTTAAATAAGTATGATAAATGAATTGAGTACTGTTCATTACCTCCATACCCGATTCAGGTTAGAGGTAATCGTAACAATTCCGGAATAAACAGATAGGGCTATCAGGCAGGATACATTTCAGGAATTCGAAAAATATTAACTAATATCAACAAATCATGAAAAGGAGAGATTTTATTAAAACAACAACTGTAAGTAATCTCGGCATAATTGCTGTTCCTACGATATTAACCGGGGAAAGATGGAAAGGCGCTAATGATAGAGTAAATGTAGCTGTAATAGGTATCAGGGGTATGGGACAATCGCACATTCGGTCATATCAGGCACTAAAAAATGTGGAAGTAACCGCTTTGTGCGATGTAGACGAGAATCTTTTCGCAGAAAGGGTGAAAAATCATTTTACCGACAAAGGGTTACGTGAACCAACATTGTACACCGACATGCGCAAACTTTTCGAAGATAAATCAGTAGATGCGGTTTCAATTGTTACGCCCAACCACTGGCATGCACTGGCAGGAATCTGGGCTATCCAGGCCGGGAAACATGCAAGCATCGAAAAGCCTTCTTGCCACACAATAGAAGAAGGCCAAAAGCTGCTGGAGGCTGCCAAAAAATACAATGTGGTGGTTCAGGATGGCGCAGAGCAACGAAGTAATCCTTCTGCACAATCGGCTGTTCAATTCATGCGTGACGGAAAGCTGGGCGAAGTTTACCTGGGGAAGGGAGTCTGCTATAAGTGGCGCGATTCCATAGGCAAATATCCCGACGGGTACATGCAGGAAGGTGAAAATTATGCCAATACAGTTAACAGCAAATCGTGGCTCGGACCTTTCACTAAATCGTATATGGATAAGGTGGATTATGATATGTGGATGGGACCGGCACCCGAAAGACCGTTTAACCGCAACCGTTTTCACTATAACTGGCACTGGTCCTGGGATTACGGCAATGGGGACATGGGCAATCAGGGTGTTCATGAGATGGATGTGGCACGCTGGGGACTAGGTGTAAAAATCCCGAGTAAAGTAAGCGTTATCGGAGGACATTTTTTATTTGATGACGATCAGGAAACTCCAAACACTTTAATGGCGTTGTATGAATTTCCCAATGAGAATGGCGCAGGAGATAAAAAGAAAATATTGCAATTTGAGGTAAGACACTGGATGACCAATCCGGAAGGAAATCACCTGGGCTCAAGAGAAAACCTGACCAACACTTACATGACAAGCTCTGCAAACGTGGTGGGGAATATTTTTTACGGGTCCAAAGGTTACATGCTGAAAGATGTGGAAGGGTGGCAAACCTTTATGGGAAAAGAAAGAGAGCCCGGTGCTTCAGGTAAAGGGCTGGGTGATCATTACCAAAATTTTATTGACGCAATCAGGGCAAATGATTCTTCATTATTAACTGCACCTATTGAGGAAGGGTTTTATTCCTGTGCATTAATTCATTTAGGACATATATCATACAGGCTGGGACGCACATTGAATATTGATACAAATTCATTAACTATTAAAGATGATGATGAAGCAAACAAGATGCTTACCAAAAATTACCGGAGCCCTTATTCATTACCTGTTCAGATTTAAGCAGACAGCAAATAGATAAAAAACAATATGTGAGTAGGCCTGTATAATTAATCCTGCCTTATTTATTTAGGACAATCACTAATTTTGAATTGTTTCTGATAAATAGCGTTTGCAATTCTAATAACGCAAAACCAGTGAAGGATAATTTAAAATCGGGAATGAGTTTTGAATTTGCATTTTAAACTCAAGATTTAAAGTGTGCAGGTTTAATTTTGATGCAGAAGAGAATAAAAGTTTAAAATCATCCTCCAATGTGGGTCTTACTTGGCATAATATCATCTTTCTTGCTTGGCATTTACGACCTGTTTAAGAAATCGGCCCTGCAGAACAACCTGGTAATGCCGGTACTTTTCCTGTCCAGCCTCACCAGTGCCCTGATATTCCTGCCGCTGATCCTTATTTCTTCAGAAGCCGGATCGGAAAGTGCCGGTTCAATATGGTACGTGCATACGGTATCCTCCCGTGAACATCTGCTGATTTTTTTGAAATCCGTTCTTGTCGGGACTTCATGGGTGCTGTCCTATTTTGCATTACGGCATCTTCCTATAACTATAGTAACTCCAATACGTGCATCCAGTCCCCTCTGGACACTGGTGGGAGCGCTTATAATTTTCGGCGAAAGCCTTACTCCCCTGCAATGGCTGGGTATCACCGTAACAATAGGATCATATTACCTTTTCTCCCTTGCCGGGGGAAAAGAGGGGATAAACTTTCAAAAAAACAAATGGGTATTGTTTATCTTCCTGGCTACCATTGCCGGGGCAGGCAGCGGACTCTATGACAAATTCCTCATAAACAACATTGAACGCATGTCAGTGCAGGCATGGTTTTCAATATATCTGATCCCCGTGCTGCTTTTTCCAACAGTAATTGTGTGGTATAAAACCAGGGAAAAGAAAATTCCGTTTTTCTGGAAACCCGCTATTCCATTAATTGGAATAACACTTACCCTGTCTGATTACTCCTATTTTTACGCACTGTCATTCGATGATTCCCTCATCTCTATTCTTGCAGTGCTGCGCAGAAGCAGCGTATTGATCTCCTTCACAGCAGGGGCCTTACTTTTCAGGGAAATAAACTTAACCAGGAAATCCCTGGTTCTCGCCGGTATCCTTATAGGGGTTTTCTTCATTATTCTTGGCAGCTGACAGAAGCTGTTAACTTTCTTTTGGATTTGTGGACCGGGTATGTATATTTACAGATCAACTTAACACAACCTGAAATGCAAAAAATCATCTCTCTCACCTTAACTGTTTTACTTATTTTATCTTCCTGCCGACAGGAAACAGTCATGCAACCTTTGGAGCTTTGGTATGATCAACCTGCAAAAGTATGGGAAGAGGCCCTTCCATTGGGAAATGGACTGACAGGAGCGATGGTTTTCGGCGGTGTCGCCACCGAACAATTTGGACTGAATGATAACACGCTCTGGTCAGGCGGACCAAATCCGGGTAACAGAGAAAACGGCCCGGAAGTACTATCTGAAGTCCGCCATGCAGTCTTTGATGAAAACTACGATGAAGCAGACCGCCTCTGGAGAGGCATGCACGGGCCTTACTCTGCGCGGTATTTGACAATGGGTGATTTATTTCTCGAGTTTCCATTTTCCGTCGAAGAAACTGAAGATTACCGGCGAAGTCTCGATCTGCGAAATGCACTTTCCACCGTCTCCTTCGGGATTGATGGCGTTGATTATAAAAGAGAATCATTCATCAGTCATCCTGACCAGGTAATGGTGGTTAAGCTTACCGCCTCCGAGAAGGGAAAAATCACTTTTGATGCAAAATTAACATCAAAATTAAATTACAATGTCAGGGTAATTTCTCCTGACCATCTGGTATTGGAAGGTAAAGCCCCCAGCCATGTTGCCCATAGAGACACCGAACCGGAGCAGGTTGTTTATGACCCT
>CAZFOO010000024.1:0-2122 GCA_964520585.1 uncultured Bacteroidales bacterium | reverse complement strand
CCCCAGCCATGTTGCCCATAGAGACACCGAACCGGAGCAGGTTGTTTATGACCCTGACGGAGAGGGCATGACCTTTGAGATTCACCTTAAACTGATAGCCACTGGAGGAGATTTAAACCCACAGAACGGTGGCATTGGAGTGAAAGGTGCTGATGAAGTTATTCTTCTGCTTTCCGGTGCCACAAGCTTTAATGGATTTGACAAATCACCGGCCTTCGAAGGACTGGACCCTGCACCTATAGCCAGGACTAAGCTGTCCGCAGCTTCAGGTTTTAATTACAATGAGTTATTTGAAAGGCACCTGGCAGACTACCGTGAACTTTTCGACAGGGTAGAATTATATCTTGGCCCGCAGCAGATGGATCACCCCACCGACGACCGGCTGTTGAGGGTCAATGCCGGTCACCACGACAACGGATTAACGGCACTCTATTTCCAATATGGACGTTACCTGATGATCTCGTCGGCCCGCCAGGGTACACCCCCTTCAAACCTTCAGGGAATATGGAACCCATTTGTGCAGCCTCCCTGGGGAAGTAACTACACTATTAACATCAATACCCAGATGAATTACTGGCCCGCAGAAGTCACCAATCTGGCAGAGTGTCACCATTCACTTTTTGATTTCATGGAAGGACTGGCTGTTAATGGGGCTGAGACTGCCAGGATTAATTATGGTGTCGATTCCGGCTGGCTGGCAAGCCACAATACTGACATCTGGGCCAAGACTTCACCTGCCGGGGGCGGGGACTGGGATCCGCGCGGGGCGCCCCGGTGGTCGTGCTGGCCTATGGGTGGAGCCTGGTTCAGCCAGCATCTGTGGGAACACTACCTGTATAATGGCGACATTACATTCCTTTCAGAAAAGGCCTGGCCGCTGATGCAGGGTTCTGCCGAATTTTTGCTCAACTGGATGGTTGAAGATGAAGACGGCTACCTGGTCACCAATCCATCAACTTCACCTGAAAACAGCTTTAACCTGGACGGGAATCAAATGGATATTTCAATGGCCTCAACGATGGATATGTCACTTATCCGTGAATCTTTCTCCAGCATACTACAGGCTGCAGAGATATTGGGCATCAGCAATGCTTTCACCGAAAGGATAGAAAAAGGGATTCCCCGCCTCTACCCGTTTCATATAGGCCGGTTGGGCCAGGTGCAGGAATGGTACAAGGACTGGGATGATCCTGACGACACTCACAGGCACATATCTCATCTGTACAGTCTCCATCCGGGTAACCAGATAACACCGCAACAAACACCGGATCTTGCAAAAGCTGCAAAGCAAACCCTTATCCATCGCGGTGATTTTAGCACTGGCTGGTCTATGGCATGGAAACTTAACTGGTGGGCAAGGCTGAAAGATGGTAATCGGGCATATAAAATGTTAAAGGACGGGTTCACTTACGTTAGTGATAAAACAGAGGTAAGGGGAAGGGAAGGTACAAGCACCAACCTGTTTACCAATGCCCATTCGGCAGTCCAGGTCGAAGGGAATTTTGGAGGTACCGCAGGTATTGCCGAAATGCTTGTTCAAAGCCATGAGGGTTATATTCACCTGCTTCCGGCATTACCTGATGAATTATCCAGCGGAGAAGTAAAAGGACTGGTTGCGCGTGGCGGCTTTGTTTTGGATATGAAATGGGAAGAGGGGCTTTTGGAATCCGTTGTCATTCATTCACGGCTGGGAGGAAACTGCAGGGTAAAAGTAACCGGGAACCTTACCAGCAGTAATGCCAGTCTGCAGCCTGCCGAAGGTGAGAATCCAAACCACCTTCTGGCAAAACCTGATCCGGTACCCTATGTTAATAACGCCCGGGATCAACTGGTCGGGTTAAATCCCGATACCGGGAATATATATGACTTCCAAACAGAGGCAGATAATTCCTACAGGCTTAAATTAGTTAAGATGGAAACTGATTTATAATGGCAATCAGACAGTGGATGGAGAGGGGAACGAGTTATACTATATAAAGGATGATCCCTTATATATATCTAACGTGTTGGTTCCGGATAGCGAACGAGTTATACTATATAAAGGATGAACCGGGTGAATCAGAAATTATTATCGATGCTCACCCGGATATCACCAAATAACTGACCCAAATGCTGAATCAAT
>CAZFOO010000023.1:0-44498 GCA_964520585.1 uncultured Bacteroidales bacterium | reverse complement strand
CCCCTGTTTTATTCATGTTATTTTGTGAGACTTTAGTATCATGGGGATTCATCCGTATGAAGTATAGTTAGCAATCTGTTTAACAATGTGTTAATAATGCATGGTTCGGTTACTTTGCTTTTCAATCCATGGATTACCCTGTGTCATAAATCTTATTAATCCGGATGATGTATTATTTGAAGTTTAACGAACTTCATTTTTTTTCAAATCGCATAAGATAGTGGACTACCAGTGTAATGATATTTGTTTTTAATTGAGGATGATTTTTGCTTTTAGCATAAAACAATTGCGCTGGTAAATGAGTTTATATAAGTAGATATCAAAATCATAAAGCTCGGAAAGAAGATCAGTTTTCCTTTATCAGCTTTGGAAAATCCCAATGTTATGAGAGCAGGAATGAAAATGATATTCACCGCAATGTTTTGCCTGGTATTTCAATCTGCTTATGGAGGTCAGGATGATCCCGGTGCAGAAAAGATAAAGGACAGGCTTGAGCAATTCAACTCTTTTGTGCGGCCCCAGAAGGTTTATTTACATCTTGACAAATCAGAATACCACGCCGGAGAAACTATCTGGTTTAAGGCTTACCTTATGGATGGCATTAGTCATCTTCCATTTTCCGATACAAGCAATATATATGTTGAGCTGATAAATTCAGATGGCACTGCCATGGAAATCAGAATACTGCTTGCAGAAGAAGGGTATGCAGCTGGTGAAATGGAACTCAGCGTAAATCTTCCCGACGGCAATTATGTTGTAAAGGCATACACCGACTGGATGAGAAATTTTGATAATGACCGTTTCTTTACCCGTTACCTGTATATTAGTAACCCCAGGTATAAAAATATGATCCCCCGGCTTGATGTCTGGAAGAACAGATGGTTTAACTGGAGACTGGAAAGAAAGACCAATGATTATCAGGTTGAATTCTTCCCTGAAGGGGGCAACCTGATTGAAGGGGTATTAAACCGTGTTGCTGTGAAAGTAGCTGATATGGTGGGGCAGGGTCAGGATGCAACAATTGAAATAATTGATGATAACAGTGAAGTGATTGCTGAATTTCAGACCTCTTTCAACGGAATAGGTGTTTTTGATATTAAACCCGAAAAGGATAATTCCTACCAGGCCAGGGTTTCGGTAAATGGCGACCGCTTCCGGAACTTCGATTTACCTTCGGCTCTGGTTGAAGGATATGTGCTGAGAGTAGATAAGGAGGATAACCAGTTGAAGGTCAGAATAGTTTCTTCTGTTGACCCCGGTAATCCTCTCTACTCCGAGAATCTTATTCTTATAGGTCATACAAGGGGTAAACCTCATATTGGAAGAGTATTTCAACTCAGTGACGGCCGAAAGGACATCGTTATAGACATCGAATCCTTTCCTGCCGGGATCGCTCATTTTACAATTTTTACATCCAATTATATTCCTGTATCGGAAAGACTTGTATTTATTGACAGGGGGGACCGGTTAGAAATTCAGGCCAGGCATATCTCTAAAGAGATTGATGAGGAAGGTTTTTTTGATATCCAATTAGCGGTAAGGGATGAAGCCGGGGATCCCGTTGAGGGTAGTTTTTCCTTTTCTGCCGTATCCGGTCAATCCGATAATAACAGACATGAGGATGATATCCTCAGTTATCTGTTGCTGAGCTCGGAGTTAAAAGGCGTTGCCGGAAATATCCCTGCAGGATTAGGGTCCGGCCCGGACACAGAACTTATTGTTGATCATCTTCTTCTTACTCATGGCTGGAGGAGGTTTGACTGGGATAATGTTATTGCAGACGAATTACCTGATATCAGTTATACGGCGGATAAGGGACTGACACTGGACGGCCGGCTGGTTGATCCTGCCAAAGACGAAGCCCTGTCTGATTATCAGGTCCGTCTGGCAGTAAAAAGCGGATATAATGATACGCTGACAACCAGTACCGGCCGGAATGGTGTTTTCTCTTTTAACAGGCTCTTTTATGAAGGACCGGTTAGTATGGAACTTTCTGCAAGGAGGTTGCCCGGTAATTATCCCCCTTCTATGGAATTGAATGTAAGGGAAGGAAGGGGTCTTGATTACGATCATAATCTGTACACCAAAAAACTTAATGTTACAGAAAGAGGGGATGACTGGAGCCGCACGAGGGGTGTTTCAGAATCACCCTATGTAGCTACCCCCGGCAGCGATGTTTCCCCGCAAATGTATGGCGTGCCCGACCAGACCATTTTTATTGATCATGAAATTTCAACGGAAACAAGTTTATATCAGGTTCTGCGGAACCGCGCCATAGGAGTCAGCTTTGAACAGGGAAGGATAATGATCAGGGGTCAGTCCAGCTTTTTATTGAGCAGTGAGCCAAGGTTTATGGTTGATGGTATGTTTGTTTCACGCGACATATTCCTGGGACTCTATCCCAGGGAAGTTGAAAGGATCGAAATATTCCGGGGACCAAGTGCT
This sequence comes from uncultured Bacteroidales bacterium, assembly GCA_964520585.1. Taxonomy (GTDB): domain Bacteria; phylum Bacteroidota; class Bacteroidia; order Bacteroidales; family PUMT01; genus PXAP01. The sequence continues at coordinate 42,053 of CAZFOO010000023.1, read as the reverse complement.
GCTGTTTTCGGATTAAGAGGAGGCACCGGGGTAATTCTTGCATATACCAGGAGACCCGGATACAGCGGATTTGAGGATTCTATGGAGTTTGTGATGCTTGGATATCATGAGCCACAGGAGTTTTATACTGATATTTTATCTTTTTATGGTCCCTCTGTAACGGAAGACAGGAATTTAAAAACAATCCACTGGGATCCCAACCTCATGTCCGACAAGGATGGGATGATAGATGTCCGTGTTCCCCGCTCCAAAGGTTCCGGGATAATAAAACTTACTGTTGAAGGTACGGGTTATGAAGGAGGGGTGGGGTTTGCTGAAATTTATGTTAATATTGAGGAATAAGACCTTTTTCTATTTCTCATAAACCCCCCGTATCTTCTGTTTCTCAAGCACCATTCCGGTGCGGCTGGGAATATACAGTCTCAGATAATGGGGAGAGTCAACTTTCCCATTCCAGTCCGTTATGTATTCAATATTTTCATCTACCCTTCCGAAGCCACCGTACCGGGACGAATCGCTGTTGAGCAGGATATGGTAGCGACCCGGACCGGTATTCAATCCATAACCGGAAAAGGATGTTGCAGGATTGAAATTGAACACGTAAAGCAATGTCCCTCTGGAGAAGGCCATAACCTGGTCATTATTATCGGAGTGTATCAGATGCTGATCATATGTATAATACTCCGGGTCTCTTTTTATCACTGCCACCATGTCTCTGTCGAAATCTCCCAGGTAATGATACCTGAGCATTTTATTTTCCATCAGGCTCCATTGTCTTCGTGCGTAGAAAAATGACCAGTTATTCCCCTCACGGGGGAAATCTATCCATTCGGGATGGCCGAATTCGTTACCCATGAAATTGAGGTACCCTCCACCAGCCGTAGCAACGGTAATCATCCTGATCATCTTGTGCAGGGCAATTCCCCGGTCTACGGTCAGAGATTGGGATTTCTTATCCATACAGTAATACATCTCTTTATCCATCAGTCTGAAAGCTATGGTTTTATCTCCTACCAGTGCCTGGTCATGAGACTCTGCATAACTGATGGTTTTTTCCTCACTACGTTTTTGGGTTAATTCATGGTAGATCTCACCTGTGTTCCATTCCTCGTCACTCCGTTCCTTGATTAATCTTATCCAGAAATCCGGTATGCCCATAGAAAGGCGGTAATCAAACCCCATGCCTCCGTCCTCCACGGGAGCTGCAAGTCCCGGCATCCCGCTCACTTCCTCGGCAACTGAGATGGCATCCGGCTTTACCTGATGGATAAGCTTATTGGCCATAGTGAGATAAGCAATGGCATCTTCATCCTGACCACCATCAAAATAGTTTTCATAGCTGCCAAAACCCCGTTCCAGTCCATGATCCAAATAAAGCATACTGGTAACCCCGTCAAAACGAAAACCGTCAAAATGGTACTCTTCCATCCAGAATTTACAATTTGACAGGAGGAAATGAGCCACCTCCGGCTTTCCATAATTAAAACACAGTGAGTCCCATGCCTTATGTTCTCTTCTGGGTCCGGAATGGAAAAACTGCCATCCTGTTCCGTCAAACTCTGCAAGGCCCTCGTTAACATTCTTTACCGAGTGCGAATGAACAAGATCCATTATTACAGCAATACCCATTCCATGAGCTGTGTCTATCAGCATTTTTAATTCTTCTGGTGTTCCAAAGCGGGAAGATGCGGCAAAAAAATTTGAAACATGATAACCAAACGAGCCATAATAGGGATGTTCCTGTATCGCCATTAACTGGAGGGTATTATAACCAGCCCTGGCAATTCTGGGTAAAACCTCTAATCTGAACTCATCATAAGTCCCCGTCGTTTGTCCTTCAGTGGCCATTCCTGTATGAGCCTCATAGATCAGGAGTGGACTGCCTTTCAGATCGGGGCTAATGTTCTTCCATTGATAAGCAGCCGGTGGATCCCATAGTTGTGCATTGAAGATTTTGGTATGATAGTCCTGTACCACCCTTTTGGCCCAGGCGGGAATGCGCTCTCCGCTGCCCCCGTTCCAGTGGACCGAGAGGCGGTATAGCCCTCCATGCTTTAATATCCTGCTATCCAGTCTGAGTTCCCATATACCCTTCTCAGCAGAAGTGAATAGATATTCTTTGTTTTCACCCCATCCTGAAAATTCTCCGATAAGATAGATCTTCCTGGCATTTGGTGCCCATTCCCTGAAAATTGTGGTATCCCCGATGACATGGGCCCCGAAAAAAAGGTAACCGTTGGCAAAATCCTTCAGCGGCAACCCACCCGTTAATGTTTGTTCCACCGATGCGGCATGGTTTTGCCTTTGGATTATTTTTCCTTCATAAGGCTTCAGCCATTGGTCTTTTTCAATAATCTTTGAAACCGGCATGGGGATTAATAAATTATGTTATTATTGATTTCTTGATTATGTGGTACTTTTGTTTTTTAGGGTGTATGCATTAAGCGAGCAATTACGCGCCTTTCATTTCATTGGCCAGGTGATAAAGAAAAAATGAATTAAGTAAAATTAGCTAAATTTGGCAATTAAGCTGTAAAAAATAATATTTGTCTTATCCTTTGCTGAATATCCCTGGATTCAAATTAATTTTTGGATGGAAGGCTTTACGGCAATTTGAATAAATAATGCATTTCTACTGATATTTTGAAAATACATAAAGAAACAAGCATTCAGCGGCTGAGAAACCCCGTGATCTCAATCGGGATTTTTGATGGCGTTCACCCGGGGCATGCTGCAGTTTTTAACAAGGTAACCGGAAAGGCCGGGGAGATTGGCGGGGATCCGGCTGTGATAACCTTCTGGCCGCATCCCAGACTGGTACTGGGGAAAGATCATGATAACCTGAAGCTGCTCACCAGCCTGGAAGAGAAAATTGAACTGATAGAAAGTCACGGAATAGAACATCTGTTTATTCTACCCTTTACAAAAGAGTTTGCCCAACTTCCCCCCTGTACTTTTATCAAGAAATATCTTGTTGATGGCGCCGGACTTAAACATTTGGTTTTTGGTTACGACCATCATTTTGGCCGTAACCGGGAAGGTAGTTTTGAAAATCTTAAATCCTGTTCCCGGCTTTACGGATTTACCCTGGAACAGCTTGAGCCTCTCTCCCGTGCAGGGTTAAGGATAAGCTCATCGGCAATACGGCAGGCTCTCTTCACCGGCAATGTTAAACTGGCCTCCCGGCTTCTTTCGCGCCATTACGGTTTGCAGGGGAAAATAGTAGGAGGTAAAAGAATTGGACGGAGTATTGGCTATCCTACTGCCAATGTTAAACCTGACGATGATAACAAGCTGATACCTGCTGATGGAGTTTATGCTGTAAGAGTGCTCATGGAAGGTAAATCGCTGATGGGCATGATGAATATCGGAGTAAGGCCTACCATTAATGATGTGAGGGACGATAAAAGCCTTGAGGTCCATATAATTGACTTTACTGGGGATATTTATGAGCGCAGCATTAAAATTGATTTTATCGACCGGATACGCGATGAGAAAAAGTTCGATAACATCGATCAGCTTAAGGAGCAGCTTTCCAGGGACAGGCTTGCTGCCATCAGGATTCTCCAGGACTTCTAGCAAAATTAAATTACATATCTGAATAATATCAAGAGGCACCGACCACAGGACATGTAATTTTACTTCGTCGATTTTCCATGCTTATATCAGTTCTTCTAACATTATAATTTAGATGAAAAATTGACCTGAAGGTCGATTATTCATGGAATATGTTGCGCTTTGATGAATTTCCAAATGATGAGAAATTGACGTATATTTGCAATTGCCGGTCAGTGGAATGCACGATACTTAATCCATGCTGATCTGCTATTATAAAATAAATTAACAGGTTTAGTTAACCTCACATTCCTATGGGAAGGAGGTTATGATGTATTAATAAATTTTTTAAACACTATGGAAACGTTAATTGATGCTTTACCCTATAAAATTAAGGATATAAGTCTTGCTGACTGGGGCCGGAAGGAAATTGAGCTGGCGGAAAAAGAGATGCCCGGACTGATGTCGCTGCGTGAAAAATATTCTTCTGAAAAACCTCTCAAGGGAGCACGTATAACCGGTTCTCTGCATATGACAATACAAACGGCGGTTTTGATTGAAACCCTGATTGAACTTGGTGCCGAGGTACGCTGGGCGAGTTGCAATATCTTTTCAACCCAGGATCATGCCGCCGCCGCGATGGCAGAGGCCGGGGTACCTGTTTTTGCCTGGAAAGGGGAAACACTCAGGGAATACTGGTGGTGTACCGGCCAGGCTCTGACTTTTCCGGATGGTAAGGGCCCAAACCTTATAGTTGATGATGGTGGTGATGCTACTCTTCTTATTCATAAGGGGTTTCAGGCCGAATTAGACGCTTCTGTCCTTGACCGGGAAGCTGAAAGTACTGAAGAAAAAGAGGTGCTGAGGATATTAAAGGAATATCTTGAACTGGATCCGGAAAAATGGCACCGGACTGCCAAAAGCATGAAAGGAGTATCAGAAGAGACCACTACGGGAGTCAACCGCCTGTACCGAATGGATGTTGACGGTACTTTGCTTTTTCCGGCCATAAACGTTAATGACTCGGTTACGAAATCCAAATTTGATAATCTATACGGATGCAGGGAATCGCTTGCAGATGGTATTAAGCGTGCTACAGATATCATGCTCGCCGGGAAAGTGGTGGTGGTGCTCGGGTATGGAGATGTGGGCAAAGGGTCTGCACGCTCAATGAGGGCCTATGGTGCAAGGGTAATTATTACGGAAATTGATCCGATATGTGCATTGCAGGCTGCCATGGAGGGATTCGAGGTTAAAACCATTGACGACGCACTGGACGAGGGCAATATCTTCGTTACTGCCACAGGTAACAAAGATGTTATTACCGTTGAGCATATGGCCAAAATGAAAGACCAGTCCATTGTATGCAATATCGGCCATTTTGATAATGAGATCCAGGTGGAGAAGCTGGAGGCTTATCCCGGCATACAAAAAGTCACTATTAAACCTCAGGTGGATAAGTACATATTCCCATGGGAAGACCATTCTATTATTTTGCTTGCAGAAGGCAGGCTCGTAAATCTTGGCTGTGCAACCGGCCACCCTTCCTTTGTAATGAGCAATTCATTTACAAACCAGGTGCTGGCTCAGTTAGATCTTTGGAAAAATAAATATAAAAACGGTGTTTACCGTCTGCCGAAGGCTCTTGATGAGGAGGTGGCCAGACTGCACCTGGAACAGATCGGGGTGAAGCTTACCACACTTACCAGTGAGCAGGCCGACTATATAGGTGTTCCCGTTGAAGGTCCCTACAAGCCCGATCATTACAGGTATTAGTCGCTCGATTTTGAAAAACATTGATGGGGCAGTGAACCATAAGCTTCATCACTACATCTGTTAATCCGGTAAATTAAATTAGTTATGATTATCCCCCCTTCATTGAAACCGGGAGATAAAATCGGGATTGTTTCTCCTGCCGGAAAGATTGATAATGATGCACTGGATAATGCTGCAGGACTTTTTGAGAAATGGGGACTGACAGTTATTACCGGTCCTAACGTTTTTGCAGAATATAACCAGTTTGGGGGAACGGATGCGGACCGGGCTGCGGATTTGCAGATGATGCTTGATAACGATGAAATTAAAGCTGTTCTCTGTTCAAGGGGTGGTTACGGGACCTTAAGGATAATTGACAGGATCGATTTTTCTCGTTTTAGAGCCAGACCCAAATGGATAGCCGGTTATAGTGATATAACTGTTTTGCATAGTCATATCAATAGCAATTTTGGCATTGAGACTCTTCATGCCCCGATGCCTGCTGAACTGGCACCACAGAAAGATCCTCCCGTTTCTGTCAGGTCAATGGAGCTTCTTAAAGAAGCGCTGTTCGGTACTCTTCCTGCATATTACCAGCCGAATCATTCATTATCACGAAAAGGAAAAACCGAGGGGATATTAACCGGCGGGAACCTTTCAGTGCTATACAGCCTGCTTGGATCAGGTTCTGATATAACTACCAGCGGCCGGATCTTGTTTATTGAGGATGTGGGTGAATATCTTTACCATATTGACCGAATGATGACTGCCTTAAGACGAAACGGGTTTCTTGAGAATATCAGGGGACTTTTGGTTGGTGGTATGACCGGCATGAAGGATAATGAGGTGCCCTTTGGAAAATCAGCCATGGAGATTATTGCCGATGCAGTGGAAGGCTATGATTATCCCCTGTTCTTTGGTTTTCCTGCCGGGCACCAAACAGAGAATCACCCACTGGTAATGGGACGTCAGGCTGTTCTTTCGGTTGAAGATAATTCTTCGGGACTTGTTTTCCGGAAATAGTATTTTCTTTCTGCAGATTAAAAATTTTCATGTATATTTCAGTTTTTAACCGCTTGTTTTCGGGCATGGTTATTATAGAAAGGTAAACAATATGGGAAACATAATGATCCTGGCAATCCGGAAGGGTGACTTATAGTTTATTTTATGGCGGAACATAATGATCTTGGCAAAATGGGAGAGGAGATGGCGGTCCGCCACCTGACCAGAAACTCCTGCCTGGTTCTTGAGAGAAACTGGCGGTTCAGGAGACTGGAGATTGACATTATTGCAAGATCTGAGAGTGAGCTCATCATTGCAGAGGTAAAAACCAGAAGGGCTGATTTTCTGGAACCGCCGGCTGAATCAGTAAATAAAAGGAAACAGAAATTACTAATCAGGGCGGCCAATGCCTATGTTTCCATATCAAAATTGGATCTGGACGTGCGTTTCGACATCGTTACGGTAATTTTTACGGACAAAACAAACTTCAGTATCTGCCATATTAAAAATGCATTTTATCCGCAGGTTCACTAATAACGCAATACTAATGCCTCAGGTAAAGACTTGAATAATGGATATTGAACAGCTCAGAGAATATTGTCTTTCAAAAAAGGCAGTTTCAGAGGAATTCCCCTTTGATGATGTTACGCTTGTTTTTAAAGTAATGGGTAAGATATTTGCCCTGGTGGGTCTTGATGGCGATCTTTCGGTAAATCTCAAATGTGATCCTGCAAAAGCCCTTGAACTCAGAGAAAGATACCCTGCTGTGCAGCCGGGTTATCACATGAATAAAAAGCACTGGAATACGGTATATATAGATGGGAGTATGAAGGATGATTTGATCAGAAGGCTTATTGACCATTCCTATGATATGGTGGTCGCGGGACTCAGTTATAGACTGAGGGACAGGTTGAACAGAAGTGATCCTGAATAATTCCTGTTCCGCTTACAGAATCCGGCAGTAATTATCACCCGGCTAGTAGATTGCACCCCCTGATATCGGCATTGTCAAAACGGCCAAGTATCTCAAATTCACCTCCCGGCAGTATAGTGCCAAGATCTGCTGTTTCAAGGAATGCACATGAGTCCGTATTTGCAAGGTCAATTATATTTACCCCACCGTTCCTGCCATTTGCAACATAGGTAAACGGATCGTAACTGTCCCTTATCATTACCTTCATCCATGGGGCACAGGAGAACCTTCCCCCGGATTTGGAATAGGCCTGGGAAAGCAATTCTGTCATGCCGTATTCGGAATGAATATCCTTAACCCCGGTCCGCGATGTTATTATTGAATGTAATTCTTCCCGGGTAAGCTCTTTTCCTCTGCCTTTCATGCCACCGGTTTCCATTATTATAGTGTTTTTCAATAAGAAGCTGTGTTTCGACACCAGATCAAGTAATGCAAAGCTTACCCCCAGCAGAAGAATTTTTTCTCCTGCTGCATCAAGAGTCCTGATGGTTTCTGCGAGCTTGTCTATATCATCAAGATAAAACCCGCTTTCCGGATGCGAACTTTTCTTTATCAACTTTTCTGCCATGTAAACAAGGGAAGAATCGCCTCTTTCCAGGTAAGAGGGAAGTAATGCAAGAATGCAATAACCGGACGGGTCTCCGTAGAATAATTCAAAGCACCTGAGAAAACTTTTATTGTAAATTTCAGGATCATGAACATAATGGTGCGATGGCTTATCTCCTCCTGTTCTACTGCTCCTGAAAATAATTTTGGTTTCTTTGCCCCCTGTTACTATCTTGTGCGTTTTAAAAAAAGAGACCGGCAGACAAGGGATCTCCTTTATGTCGTTTATTCTTCCGGAATCAGTCCCTAACAATTCAAGATACTTGTGGTAAATTGCATTATTTCGTGATTGAAACCGGAAAAGTTCCATTGCGGCTTCATGGAACTCATGTTCAGATGAGATGTTGAATATCCTGTTTATGAATTTTCTTCTGTGGACAGCATTCATGAGTTGTAGGTAAGGTTAGCCATTTTTTTTGTGATTATACTTTTTACCTGATCGTAAGCACTGTAAGGTTTCTTTTGCCTGATCGTAAGCACTGTAAGGTTTCTTTTACCTGATCTTATGATACTCTCAAATAATGAAAAACAAAATTACCGAACCATTATTAAATAACCTATTCGCAATTATTTTCGTTACTATGTTTAATAATGCATGTTGAAAATTATTTGGATGCTGATTACAATAAAGATGAAAGGAAAATGGTTCAGGTTTAAACCCTGAATTTTTATCGTTCCCACTTTTCAGGACGAAGCGTTGTAAGGATATAATCACAAAATATGGTCATTTTTTTTAATTAAACTAAGAATAAGGTATTTATTTAAATGGAAGAAGACAAAGATAGGGAACTGCTGAGGAGAATTACCAGGCTGGTAAAACAAAATAAGGAACTGTATGAACAGGTAAGGCAGCTTTCTGAAGAAAATGATAAACTGGGCAGACTGGTCGAAAAATATGAAAACAGATTGCCCGGTGTGAGTTCCGGACTTTCGGGTAGCAATAGTAATGACGGACAGAAGAATATTCTGAAATTCAAAATGGGCACGGTCCTTTTTGCAGGCATTCAGGGTTTCGAAAGGCTAAAGGGACAGGCAGATAACCAGGTCATGATGGATGAACTCGACAGTTTATTTTTTCATTTTGATGAAATAGTAAATAAATACAAACTGGAGAAGATCAAAACGATAGGGGACTCATACATGTGTGCCGGTGGTGTTCCAGTCAGGAACAGTACCAATCCCATTGATGTTGTTATGGCTGCACTGGAAATGCACCAGTATCTCGATAAACTGAAACTTAAGTCGGACCTTGGCAGTGTATGGAACATAAGTATTGGCATACATACCGGACCGGTTACTGCTGCTGCAAGCGGAAAAAGGAAGATTACCTGGGAGCTCAAGGGCGATACAGTAAATATTGCAAGCAGACTGAGTTCATCGCTCCAGGTAGAAGGAATAAATATTTCTGCCAATACGTATGAGCTGGTAAAGGAATTTTTTAGCTGTGAGTATAATGGGAAAATACCTGTAAAATATCTTGGAGATCTTTCCATGTATTATGTTAAGGGAATCATCCCCGGAATATCTGCAGGAGGCAGGGGCATTGCCCCCAATAAAAGCTTTGATGTCAAGTTTAAGCTTATACAGTTCATGGATCTCCAGGAAATAATTCTGGATAAGCTTGAGAAGGAACTCCCTGGTTATCTGTATTACCATAACGTAAAGCATACCATAGATGTGGTGACCGAGGTTGAACTGATAGGCTGGGCTGAAGGAGTAAGTGAAGAAGAGGTGCTATTGCTAAAAACAGCGGCACTGTTTCATGATTCGGGTCATATTAAGGGATATGACAATCATGAATATTTTGGATGCCAGATAGCCAGGGAGTATCTGCCTGCTTATGATTTTTCTCCTGAGCAAATTGAAAAGGTCTGCGAACTTATTATGGCTACTAGTATGCCCCCGGAACCCGGAAATCTTCTTGAAAAGATAATGTGTGATTCAGATCTTGACTATCTCGGACGAAGTGACTTTATACCTGTATCGAACAATTTGTATGAGGAATTGAAGGAACAGGATAAGATCGGGTCTATCGGCGACTGGAACAGGTTGCAGATCAAGTTTATTTCAGATCATCAGTATTATACCGAAACGGCCAGAAACCTTCGTGAAGTGAATAAACAAAAACAGATAGAACGTATTAAAAGCCTGATCAGGGGAGAATAGTTTCTTTACCTGATGATCCTGATATCCTTTTTTGCTTAGATCAGTCATTGCTGTTTCTGGCTGATGATCTTCTGCACTATTATATGGTGAGGCAGATCATCTTAAAGTATCTCCCTAATCACCAAATAATTAACAGATTTGCAGGTCATGTAGCGTATATTTACATGTGAATTATCGCCAACGGGCATCGTTTTATTATTAAAGAGGTCATCATATTATTATCTGAAAGAATGCTTTGAGGCTTTAAATCATGAGGCTATAACTTAAATTAGAAGAGATGGAAAAACTTGAACTGCACTATGTTTCCAATAATGAAATTTTCGGGCATACAAGATCACCCGGTCCTAAGGGACGTGGAACCGTTGTCTTTTATGTTGTCGTTGAATGGGCCTGATATTCTTAAACAGGGTGGTTATATAAATCTTAGGGGATGCCCTGCATTTGCAGGGCTGGGGGCTCCTGCCGGTCTCGTTGACGGCAGGAGTTTTTATATTAAGTAGTGATATATTTTGTAATAGGCTGCCCTCATTTTTTTAACTACCAAAGCATTTCACTGTTCGGGCATCAAAAAAATGAGGACAGGGAAAAAAATTATTAGCTTCTTATTGCTTCTATGCCGGGCAGCTCACGTCCTTCCATGTATTCAAGCATAGCTCCTCCGCCGGTTGAAACAAAGCTTACTCTGTCTCCAAGATCATATTTGTTAATTGCTGCTACAGAATCGCCACCTCCAATGAGACTGAAAGCTCCTTTGTCAGTTGCTTCTGCAATTGCTATAGCTACGCTTTTTGTACCTGTTTGAAACTTTTCCATTTCAAATACACCCATGGGGCCATTCCACAGAATAGTTTTTGACTCTTTGATTATATCCGAAAATTCACTGATGGACTTTTTGCCAATATCCAATCCCAGCCAACCCTCCGGCACCTTATCAATTTCAGTTTCCTTTACCGAGGCATTAGCTTCAAACTTGTCGGCAACTATGTTATCAACCGGCAATACCAGCCTGACATTTTTGGCTTTGGCCTTTTCAATTAAGTCAAGGGCCATATCAAGCTTGTCTTCCTCAACGATCGAGCCGCCGATATCTCCTCCCTGTGCTTTTATGAATGTGTAGGTCATCCCACCGCCTATGATAAGATTATCAACCTTATCAAGAAGGTTTTCAATAATTAGTATTTTATCTGAAACCTTCGCTCCTCCCATTATGGCTGTGAAGGGTTTCTTAGGATCTTTGAGAACCTTGTCGATGCTTTGCAGCTCTTTCTCAATAAGATATCCAAACATCTTGTTTTCCGGAAAGAATTTTGCGATGATAGCCGTGGAGGCATGGGCCCTGTGGGCAGTACCGAAAGCATCATTAATATAAACATCAGCAAGTGCTGCCAGTTCTGCGGCAAATTCCTCGTTTCCCTTTGTTTCTTCCTTGTGAAACCTGAGGTTTTCAAGAAGAAGTATTTCTCCCGGCTTCAGGTTTTCAGACATTTCCAGGGGGACATTACCAATGCAGTCTTCAGCAAATTTAACAGTTGCTCCCGCCAGCCTGGAAACATGGTTTACCAGATGCTTGAGTGAAAATTTTTCTTCATAACCGGTTTTTGGTCTTCCAAGATGAGACATCAATATTACAGAGCCTCCGGAAGACAATACTTTTTTGATGGTGGGCATGGCACCCCTTATCCGGTTATCATCTGTAATTTCAAATTTATCGTTAAGCGGAACGTTGAAGTCGACCCTTATCAGGGCTTTTTTCTTTTTAAAGTCAAATGATTCGATTTTTTTCATTGTCATAAGTTTATTTGATTTAATGTCTCTATATTGTAAACAAAATGTTTATTAGATAAGTTTTATTTCCGGAATATTTCGTCAGTATTTGTGCAAATGTAAAAAACTATTTTTTTATTTTAACTTTGCCGGGAGTTGTTCTTGAGGTTTATTTCGGATTTTTTAAAGGTTGGCCTGCCTGTATAATAATTTTCTGAAAGAAATACCCGTATCAGGAATGGAATTTATTTGATCAAAGCTGCCTTTTAAGGTGTATATTTACTTGAACTGATTGATGCATGCTTTTTAAAAACATTATTGGTCAGAAGGATATAAAAGCAAGCCTCCTGCAGATGGTAAAAGAACGCAGGGTCGGCCATGCCCTCATGCTTGCCGGCAGGGAAGGTTCCGGTAAGCTTGCTCTTGCTGTTGCTTTTGCGCGGTACCTTAACTGCAAAGATCCTGGTGATGACGATTCCTGCATGCAATGCAGTTCATGCAGAAAATACAGTCAGCTTATCCATCCTGACCTGCATTTTGTTTTTCCTGTGGCTGAAACAAAAGAGTCCGGCAAAGATCCGGTAAGTGATCGTTTTCTTTCACAATGGCGTGAATCGGTCCTCGCCAATCCTTATATGCGGCTTTTTCAGTGGTATGAGTTTCTGGGTATTGAAAAAAAACAGGGATCTATAAGCAGGAATGAAAGTCTTCAGATCATTAAGAAGTTGTCGCTCAAGAATTTTGAGGCTGAATATAAAGTAATGATCATTTGGATGGCTGAAAAAATGAATGTTTTTGCAGCCAATAAATTATTAAAGATTCTGGAGGAACCTCCTCCTTCTACTGTTTTTTTGCTTATTGCAGAGGATACTGGTCAGATTATCCCGACTATACTTTCCCGTACTCAGCTGATAAAGATACCGCGCATAGACAAAGAGAGTATGAGGGAGGCTGTTGAACAAAAACATGGTTTGACCGGTAGTAAGCAGGTTGAAGATCTCGTCAGGCTTGCCGACGGGAATTATCTGCGCTTACTGGAAGCTCTTGACGAGACAGAGGAAAACAGATTTCAGCTTGAGATGTTTGTAAAACTTATGCGCCTTTGTTATGCCATTGATATTCAGGGTATAGCGGAATGGATCGATAATATGGCTGATAAGGGAAGAGAAAAGCAGAAACAATTTTTTGAGTATGCTTTACGTATAATACGAGGGAACTTTATTTTAAATATCCAGGCAGGAGATATTGATCTTTTGTCCGGCGAGGAAAGGGATTTTGCCCTTAATTTTTCAAAATTTACGCACCGGGAAAATGTTTTTGCAATATGTGATGAGCTGAATAAAGCTATAATTCATATTGAATACAATGGTTACGTCCGGCTGATCCTTTTTGATACGGCGTTAAAAATAGCAAAATTGCTCAAAGCTTAGTTTTGCTTATTTTAGCTTTTTTATTGTTGAACCTATGAAATTTATATAAAATGTCTACATATTCCAGAGGTTGTTCTGCCATGTTATCCGGACAGGATCCGGATACAGGACGGAATAAACCTTGTTCATGTAATAGTCTCGATGTATATGACTGGCTGTCTGATCTGAAGGGCACTAATAGTAAACACGGCATAGTTGAAATCAGATTCAAGAATACAAGGAAAGGATTTTACCGTAATGTCAATATGTTAAATCTGGAACGTGGAGATATTGTTGCAGTGGAGTCTTCTCCTGGTCACGATCTCGGCATTGTGTCCCTTAAAGGAGAGCTTGTGCTGGAGCAAATGAAGAAATACAATGTCTCACCGGAAGATGAGAGTCTAAAAAAAATATACAGGAAGGCTAAGCCGGCTGATATTGAAAAATGGAAGGGTGCTATTTCACTAGAAATTCCAACAATGCTGAGGGCACGTGAGATTACCGAATCCATGAAACTCAATATGAAGATTGGCGATGTTGAATACCAGGGCGATAATACCAAGGCAATTTTTTATTATATTGCCGAAGAAAGGGTTGATTTTCGTGAGCTTATTAAAGTCCTGGCCGAAGAGTTCCGTGTGCGCATAGAAATGAGGCAGGTGGGCGCCCGTCAGGAGGCCGGGCGCATTGGTGGTATTGGCGCATGTGGCCGTCAGTTATGCTGCAGCACCTGGCTTACAAATTTTTCTTCTGTTACTACCAATGCAGCCAGGGTACAGGAAATTTCGCTAAATCCGCAAAAACTTGCCGGACAGTGCAGTAAACTGAAGTGCTGCATCAATTATGAAGTCGAAGTATATAATGATGCAAAAAAGGATTTTCCTGACATGAACTTTGTTCTTGAAACAACGGAGGGAAAATATTATTTCCAGAAAGCCGATATATTTAAAAAGATAATCTGGTATTCAGACAGCCCTGATTCCTCTCTCAATATGATACCTTTAAAGCTTGAGCGTGTAAGAGAGGTTATTGAGCTTAACAGGAAAGGGAAAAAGCCGGTTAAAATTATTGAGCAGATGGAGATGGATGCCTTGGAGGAGAAACACGTGGATGATTTATTCTTTAATGATAGTATAACCCGGTTTGATGAGAAAAGTAAAATCAGGAAGAAAAAAAAGAAGAACCGGAAAAATAAAAATAAGCCCAAAGGATCAAAGCATGATAAATAAAAAGTCCGGAAAAGTTGCTGTCAGGCTTTTATCAGTCCCAGCCATTGTAATTATTCTATTTTTTGTTGTTGCCTGTAACCCTGATCTTGTTTATGAAAGGAATGAAGCGGTCTCCGGTAATGTCTGGAGCAGGCAAAATGTTGCTGTATTCGAAGTGGAGATAAACGATACCCTGACCCCGCATAATCTATATATTAATTTAAGAAATACGGGAGAATATCCCTTCAGCAACATATTTTTGTTTGTAGAGGCAAAATCACCCCGGGGAGTATCCGTCCGGGACACACTGGAGTTTGTACTTGCCGAACCTTCAGGAAAATGGAAAGGAAAGGGCTTTGGCAGTGTATGGCAGAACAGGTTTTATTACCGGCAGAATATACGTTTCCCGGAAACCGGAAAATACCTTATCGAGATTGAACAGGCAATGAGAAGAGAAGAGCTGCCTGGCATAGTAGATGTAGGATTAAAAGTTGAAAAGGTACAGCGTTGAAGTAGTTGACAGGTTTAATTTGAGAAATGGCACTCAGGGCCTGTGATTGTAATAAGAGGGTGAAATACCGGGTAGTGGCAATGCTGACTCTGTGAGGAGTCTTAAAGACTATTTAAGATAATTTAAAGTGGCAAAAAAGAAACTGGCAAGGTTTGCCGAGATCCTTGATTTTGATAATGTGGTGCAGGCGGGATACGATGAAGTGTTTAACCGTAAACACAACCTGCATGGAAAATGGACGGAGGAATTTTTTCGGTCAGACGGGCCTGTTGTGATTGAGCTTGGATGTGGCAAGGGTGAATATACAGTTGGACTGGCACGTATGTTTCCTGAAATTAATTTTGTCGGCGTGGATATTAAGGGGTCCAGATTATGGAAAGGGGCAAAATATGCTTACGAAAATAAAATGCAGAATGTTGGATTCCTTCGTACGCGGATTGAATTCATACCTTCTTTTTTTGACAGTGAGGAGATAGAACAGATATGGCTTACCTTTCCCGACCCGCAATTAAAAAAATCGAGGAAAAGACTTACTTCGGCGGGTTTTTTGAACCGTTACAGGAAGTTTTTGAGGAAGCGGGGACTGGTACATCTGAAGACCGACAGTGCTGAGCTTTACCATTATACATTATCTGTCATTCATGCCAATCAACTGGAGGTGTTGGAAAAAACCACTGATCTCTATAATTCCGGAAGGACAGATGAGATCCTTTCAATTAAAACCTTCTATGAGCAACAGTTCCTTGCTCTTGGGAAACCTATTTTTTACCTGAAGTTCCGTATTGATTCCCCGGGTGAAATTATTGAACCCGATGAGGAAATAGTTGAGCCAGATGAAGAAAAGTGATTCAAATTTTTTTGAGGAGGTGCTGAAAGTGACATGCCTTATTCCTTCCGGAAGGGTTAGTACTTATGGAGCTATTGCCCGTTATCTTGGTTCGCCCCAATCAGCCCGGATGGTTGGCTGGGCATTGAATAATAGTCATTCTGGCGGTGAGTTTATTCCGGCTCACAGGGTGGTTAACCGGAACGGGCTGCTTACAGGCAGGCATCATTTCGGTGGAGCTGATGCCATGCAACAGTTGCTTGAAAATGAAGACATCAGGGTTGAGGATAACAGGGTGGTAAATTTTTCCCGGCTCTTCTGGGATCCATGCAGAGAGCTTCTGTGAGAATTTTCCCTGAAAAAAAATAATATTACATTTGCATAAAGATTATAATTAGTTTAAATATGAATAATGTTTTTTTATGGATATAACTAAAGAGAAAGTACTCGAGGTACTTAAAACTATAAAACACCCGGGTTCAGGTAAAGATATCGTTAGCCTTTCTATGGCTGAGAATATCTCTGTTGGTGAAGATAAAGTCGGTTTTCAGCTAAATACCGGAAGAAGGAAGGATCCTTTTGCCAAATCAGTGGCGCATGCCTGTGAAAGAGCCCTTAAGTCCGCGTTTGGAGATACTGTTGAAGTTGATATTAGTATTTCTTCGCCGGAAATCAAGGATGAGGGTAGTGAACCGGTATTACCCGGTGTGAAGAATCTTATTGCTGTTGCTTCAGGCAAAGGTGGGGTTGGCAAATCTACGGTTGCCGTAAACCTGGCCGTTGCCCTTGCAAGGCGTGGTTTGAATGTCGGATTGATAGATGCTGATATTTATGGTCCTTCGGTACCCACTATGATGGGAGCTTCTGATGCCAGACCTCGCGTACGCCAGGAAAACGGTAAAAATATCATTATTCCCGAAGAAAAATACGGAGTTAAATTTTTATCCATCGGACTGTTTGTTCCCGCAGAAAATGCTCTTGTCTGGAGAGGCCCCATGGCAACAGGTGCACTGAAGCAATTAATAAGTGACGCGGACTGGGGTGAACTTGATTACCTGCTTTTTGACCTGCCTCCCGGAACCAGTGATATACATCTGACGCTTGTTCAGGAGGTGGCAGTTACCGGTGCAGTTATTGTCAGTACTCCTCAGGAGGTGGCCCTTGCCGATGTTTTAAAAGGTGTTGCCATGTTCAGAACCGAAGATATAGGAGTGCCTGTCCTGGGCCTGGTTGAAAATATGGCCTGGTTCACTCCTGCAGAATTGCCTGAAAACCGTTATTATATCTTTGGCCGGGGTGGCTGTAAAAAAATGACTGAAAAGCTGGATATCCCGCTTCTTGCCGAGATACCAGTTGTCCAGAGTATTAGCGAAGGAGGTGACACCGGCAGACCGGTAGCTCTCGATAATGATTTAACTTCTGCTTCTTTCGACATGCTGGCTGTGAGGCTGACAGAGGAGGTCAAAAAGCGAAATGAAACCATGCCCCCCACAAAAAGTGTTTTAATAAAAAACCGGTAGTGATAATAATAAAAAAAGATAGTAATAGTATATAAAAAAGAATCAACCAGCGGAAATCATAAAATACAGAGGTGGATCGTTAATTACTATTACCAACATATAATTACCGGGAAAAACCCGGCCATTGTCCGAATTTGAATAGTAATAGAAACGGGAAACAGTTAATGATTTCTGAAAAATCATTAACTGTTTATAAAGGTCGATAATCAA
Organism: uncultured Bacteroidales bacterium; assembly: GCA_964520585.1. Lineage (GTDB taxonomy): Bacteria > Bacteroidota > Bacteroidia > Bacteroidales > PUMT01 > PXAP01. The sequence goes on along the minus strand of CAZFOO010000023.1, from coordinate 24,548 downwards.
GAGAATATAAGTTATTTATAAGATTCGAAAATTAAAAGAACCTAAATCCTTTATAAGAATTGATTATCAAGAGAAAACAAATCACTTATAAGAATTGATCATCAAAAGAAAACAATTCACTTATAAGAATTGATTATCAAGAGAAAACAAATCATTTATAAAAAACAATAATCAGTAATATTATAAATTTTAATTATGGTAAATAAAGCTAAAGAAGATATAATGCAGCGGGTAAATACTACCCTTGATCAGGTCAGACCCTACCTTCAGGCGGATGGCGGAGATATTGAGGTTATTGAATTAACCGGCGACAATGTATTAAAAGTCCGCTTAACAGGAACATGCAAGGGATGCCCGTTTAGTATGCAAACTCTTAAAGCAGGGGTTGAACAGGCAATTAAACGCGATGTCCCGGAAATTTCAGAGGTTGTTTCGGAAGATTCCTAAAATTTTTGGTCTTAATAAAAAATATGTTGACGATTTTGCAGTTATTGTATTAAATTATTATGTTAAAAATTGCGATTGTAAGGATCATGGCTGGCGGGAAGATCTTTTGCAACTGTTCTGCGCGGACCAGTATAACCGGTTGTAGCCAAATTTAATAACTGCATCTATGCGTCTAAGGCTGATGATTTTAATAACCTTTTTTGTAGTGCTGATAATTAACTCATGCTCTACACAAAAGAATAATTTACTTACAAGGACATATCATCAGGTAACCGCAAAGTACAACATCTATTTTAATGGCAGGGAAAGTTTCAGGTCCGGTGTAAAAAGAGCGGAACAGCAATACAGATACGATTATAACAAGATACTCCCGGTGTTTTTATATACCGATCCGGAAATTGCCAGTTCTGTCGCACCTGATATGGACCGGGCCATTGAAAAGGCCTCTAAAGTTATTGCAAACAAATCCATTACGGCCCGGCCAGATGAAGGCGGGGGACTCTTTTCTAACGGCAACGATGATTTTTTCAGGCAGAATGAATATAACAAATGGGTTAGGGAGAGTTACCTGCTTGCCGGGAAAGCTCATTTTTATAAGCATGATTTTAATCCTGCTGCCCAGACCTTTCTATTTATCGTGCGGCAATACAACATGAACTCAATAAGCCATGACGGAAAAATATGGCTGGCACGAACCTACAGTGAAGGAGACAGGTTCCATGAAGCAAAAATGCTGATGGATGAGATGCTGAATGATAATGAGTTTCCTTCAAGACTTGATGCTGAACTTTATTCTACTATAGCGGACTTTAACCTAAAGCAGGATCAGCTGGAGCAGGCGGCGAAAAATCTTGAGTCAGCTCTTGATGCCGGCCCTGGTAAGGACAGAAAGATTCGTTATACATATATACTAGCTCAGTTATACGAACGTACCGGTGATTATTCCAGGGCCTCTGAATACTATTCACGTGTGATAAGCATGAATCCACCCTACGAAATGGTTTTTAATGCCAGTATCAGTCAGGCAGGGGTGATACAGACAGGTACGGGAGAGTCATCCCGTATGATCAGCAGTCTCGGGAAGATGCTGAGAGATGACAAGAATCGAGATTATCAGGACCAGATATATTTTGCACTTGGAAATATATATCTGCGTATTAATGATGAGGATAATGCATTAAGGCATTTTGAGATGTCGGCTGCAGCAAGGGGACTGAATCCTTCCCAGAAAGCGGTGACCTATCTTGCTATTGCAGATATCTATTATGAACATCAGGATTACATTAATGCACAGGCCTATTATGATTCCGCGGTTATGGACATGGGACAAACTTTCCCCGACCGTCAGCTTATCGTGGGAAAGAGTAATATCCTTACAGATCTTGTAAATAATATAAGGCAGTTTGAGCTGGAGGATAGTGTGCAGATGCTTGCTGCTATGAGTGATGATGATCGTAACCGGAAGATTGATGATATTATCGCCCAGGTTAGGGAAGATGAGGCAAATTCACGCCACCAGGAACAACAGTCCCAACAAACAGGCCAGTATCGGTCTGCCCGGACATCCCAGGCTGCAAGGCGTCAGGCTGAACAATCAGGTGGAGGAAACTGGTATTTTTATAATCAGAGTGCCGTTACTTTCGGACAGGACGAGTTTGATGCAATCTGGGGGGATCGCAGACTGGAGGATAACTGGAGACGTTCGAACAGGCAGGTGATTACATCAGATGAGATTGCCCTTTCTGAAGATGAACAAACTCTTGATGAGGCAGAGGGAGAAGGATCTGCCGATATTAAAAGCAGGGATTTTTATCTGGAGAATATTCCGTTAACCGATGAGGCTTTGGCGGCTTCACATCGGAGACTTAAGGAGGCGTTGTTCAATATGGGGAATATATTTATGGTGGAGCTTGATAACCCCGATCGTTCGGTCCAGGCTTTTGAAGAGCTGGTAAAAAGGTATCCTGACGGTAAATTAAGTATGCTTGCCTATTACGACCTTCATAATGTACATCTCCGGAACAGGAATTTTCAGCGGGCCGATTACTATAAAGAACTTATCTTATCAAAATATCCGGGTAGTGTGTATGCATCTGCCCTGACCAACCCTGATTTTTTCCGGGAGTACGAACAACAGATGCAGGAGGCTGAAAACTATTATGAAGAGACATTTAACCTCTTTAAAGAGAGAAGTTTTGAACAGGTAAGGAAGAGGGCTGAATATGCAGTTGATGAATGGCCCAATACGCCCCTGTTGCCGCGCTTTGAATATCTGAGTATCCTATCCTTTGGGTCTGATGGTAATATTCCGCTTTTCCGGGAGATGCTCTCCGATTACATTAATCGTTATCCTGAAACCGTAATGGCTGAGGATGCCAGACGTTTTATCACATATCTTGAAGAGGATTATCCGGAAGTGATAAATGAGTCTGATGTCAGGATTAAAGGAGATATATACAAGTCTCCACCGGAAGGTGAACATTATTTTGTGATTATTGTTGAAAATAAACAGGATCTTATAAACAGGATGATCTTTAACATTGTGAATTTCAATGTAGATAATTTTGCCAGGGAGGAACTGAATGTAAGCAGTGAAGACTTCAGCACCAAATATCAGCTTATCAGGGTGAATGGATTGCAGAATACTACAACGGCAATGGATTATCTGAGACGATTTTCCGTTTCGGATGAAGTTTTTGAAGAAACCGGTTCAGATGATTACAATATGTTTATTATTTCTCCGGAAAATTTCAATTTGTTTATGCAGGATAAGAATATTGCCTCCTACATGAAATTTTTTGAGGATGAATATCCGGATCTCTGAAAAAATAAATCATATCTGAATGAAGCAAATAACGATTTTATGGGCCGACGATGAGATAGATCTTCTTAAACCTAACATCATTTTTCTTGAATCAAAGGGATACAAAATCCTTACCGCTACAAACGGGCAGGATGCCGTTGAAATGGTCAGAGAGCACAACCCTGATCTGGTTTTCCTTGATGAGTATATGCCAGGTATAAGCGGATTACAAACACTTGAAGAAATAAAAAGCTATTTTCCCGCCATTCCCGTGGTTATGATCACCAAGAGTGAGGAAGAAAACATAATGGAGGAGGCAATTGGATCAAAAATATCAGATTACCTCATTAAACCAGTGCACCCAAAGCAGATACTCCTGTCCATTAAAAAAAACATAGACAATAAACGGCTGGTTACGCAAAAAATAACTTCATCATACCAGTCGGAGTTCGCTAAAATTTCCATGGAAATAAATTCGGCACGCTCATTCGGGGACTGGGTGGATGTTTACCGGCGACTGGTTTACTGGGAGATGGAATTGGAGAGTTCTTCCGATCCGGGAATGAATGAGGTTATCTCTCACCAGAAACAGGAAGCAAACAGCGAATTTGCGAAATTTGTGAAGTCGGATTACGGGGACTGGTTTATGGAAGGTTCTGCAGATAAGCCTGTTCTTTCGCATAATCTTTTTACTGCAAAGGTCTTTCCCTTGCTTAAGTCCTCTGAAAAAGTTGTTGTAATCCTGATAGATAACCTTAGATATGATCAGTGGAAAGTTATGCTTCCTGATATAAGGGAATATTACCGTATAAACCGGGAAGATCTTTATTGCAGTATCCTGCCTACTGCGACCCAGTTTGCAAGAAATGCAATATTCGGTGGATTAATGCCATGGGATATTGAAAAGCTTTACCCCCAATTATGGATCAATGATGATGAGGAAGGGAGTAAAAATATGAATGAGGAAGAACTGCTCGCCAAACAGCTCAAGAGACTGGGTGATAATCCTCAGTTCTACTATGAAAAGGTCCTTAATAAAAAAAGCGGCAAAAAGCTTTCGGAGAATATAGCTTCACTGATTAATAATCCTCTTACAGTGCTGGTATATAACTTTGTTGATATGCTTTCCCATGCCCGTACGGAGATGGACGTGCTTAAGGAACTTGCTGATGATGATTCAGCATACCGGTCGCTCACCCGGTCATGGTTCAGGCATTCATACCTGCTTGATCTACTGAAGGAGCTCTCAGCAGAAAAGGTTAAGGTTATTATTACATCCGATCATGGTTCTGTAAAAGTTGATAATCCCATAAAGGTGATAGGAGACAGGGGTACCACCACCAATCTGCGCTACAAGCAGGGTAAGAATCTCAATTATAATCCCAAACAGGTCTTTGAAGTTCGCAATCCCCAAAAGATCCACCTTCCTAAAACCAATGTAAGCTCTGCATATATTTTCGCAACAGGAACGGATTTTTTTGCGTACCCAAATAATTATAATTACTATGCTAATTATTATAAAAACACTTTCCAGCACGGGGGTATTTCTCTTGAGGAGATGCTGGTACCTTTTATTTTTCTTGAACCCCGCAGGTGATTTGAACCGTCACGTGATTTTCACCGGCAGGTAATTATTTTTAATTTTAAACCGGGTTACCGGTTTTTTATTCAGGTTTAAATTGATAGTTTATGATGCGGACTAAGACAAAAATAGTTTTTAACCTTGATAATATTGATGATGCTGCCGGAGAACTGCTCCGGAATTTCCCTGATACACGGATTTTTGCTTTTTACGGGGAAATGGGTGCAGGAAAAACAACTTTTATAAAAGCTTTGTGCCGGAACCTTGAAATTGACCAGTATGTTACCAGTCCCACTTTTGCTCTTGTAAATGAATATCATACAAAAGATGCCCGGATTGTTTTCCACTTTGATTTTTACCGTATTGAATCTATCGAAGAGGTTATGGATATGGGATATGAAGATTATTTCTTCAGTGATAACATTTGCTTTATTGAATGGCCCGGGAAGGTAGCCGGTCTGTTGCCTGAAGATACTGTCAGGCTTAAGATCGAGGTTCTGGATAACTCAGAAAGACAATTAAAGTTTTTTTAAATGTCCGCCTTTTTGCTTAACTTGCCTTATTCCTGATTGATTGACCAAGTATCTGTTACGCCATAGCTAACTATACCTTATATAAATGAAACATCAGAAGTTACCGCACTCATGGACCCTTGGAAAGGGCAGCCTGCTCCCCCAGGAGGAGGTCCTGGAAAGGGGCAGGAACCGGAAACAGATTGTTGTAGGCATCCCCCGCGAACTTAAGGAAGATGAAAGTCGTACGGGTCTCACTCCTGAAGCTGTGGAACTGCTTGTTGGCAACGGTCACCAGGTAATAATAGAAACCAGGGCGGGAGCCCGGGCTAACTATACTGACAATGATTACAGTGAATGTGGAGGGTTTATTGTTGACGATCATGCTGAAATATTTGCAAAGAGCGACATAATTCTGAAAATATCCCCGCCTGTTTTAAAGGAAGTTGAGTATATGAAAGGTCACCAGGTACTTATTTCTTCGCTCAGGCATATGGTTCAGGATAAGGATTTCTTTTACCAGATGATGAATAAAAAAATTACTGCAATTTCCTATGAACATCTGCGGAATAATGACGATTCATTTCCTGTTATACGTTCCATGAGCGAAATCGCCGGAGGTGCTTCCGTGCTGATCGCATCAGAGTATTTATCCAACCAGCATGGGGGTAAAGGAGTTATGCTGGGAGGAATTTCCGGTATTACCCCTACAGAAGTTGTTATTCTGGGAGCGGGAACTGCTGCAGAATCAGCGGCAAGAGCTGCACTGGGACTGGGGGCATTTGTAAAGGTATTTGATCATTCGGTTGACCGGCTCAGAAGACTTCAGGAAATACTTGGTCAGAGGCTTTATACATCAATATTCCATCCCCGGGTGATAACCAGGGCATTGCAATCGGCCGATGTGGTTATCGGCGCACTTCACATGGATAGCGAAGGTCCCCGGTTTTTTATCAACGAAGAGATGGTAAGAGAGATGAAGAAGGGTTCGGTCATAGTGGACCTGAGCATTGACCAGGGCGGTTGTATTGAAACCTCGGAATGCCGTACGCACCCTTCTCCTGTCTTTAAAAAGCACGGGGTGATTCATTATTGTGTACCCAACATACCCTCCCGGGTTGCGAGGACGGCCACAATTGCCCTCAGCAATATTTTCGCCCCCCTTATTTTATTTATCGGTGAATCTGGGGGACTAAAAACGGCACTAATCGAGAGTCACGGTCTGCGTAAAGGGGTTTATATTTATAACGGCCTACTTACCAATTCAATGATCGGCCGCCTTTTTGACATACCATCCAAAGACATTGAATTGCTGATGGCTGCTTTTTGAAAACTGTCAGAAAAATGCCCGGACCTGCATCCCGCCATGGTGAGCAAACCTTTCTCCGCTTACCATTCTTCCGTTGTAATTCAGATTCAACTGAAGATTTCCGGTGAGGCTTCGCTGAAGCTGAACCAAAAGAGTCAAATTGTTTCCGGGCCTCAACCCTTCAAGCATCTCCCATGCCACAGGAGTGTTCACAGGGGCATTGAAATCAATGAAAAAATAGTCGGCTCTCAATATTAAATTTCCCTTCGATGCCATTGTGTAATTGAGTTCTGTTCCTAAATTGTGCTGCGCGGACTTTTCTTCTCCGGGATTATTATTGCGGGATGTCCAGCTGACATGCAGAGACGTTTGCAGGGGAGATCCGGGTTGGTAAGAAACTGTCAGTTTTCCAGATAACATGTCAATATCATAATCTCTGGCGGGGAAGAATCCGGATTGATAAAGTTTGTTGCCTTTTTCCAGCTGGGTACTTAAGATCAGGGTTTGCGTGATGTCAAACCTTCCGGTTATGGCATTGGACTGGTTATGTCTCGTGTCGAATCCATTCATGAGAAGATCTCTTGATTTATTGTCCCGATGAAGATATTCCAGTGAAATGCGCCTGTCCGGTGACTGGAAAGAGATAGTATTCCTGAAGGATGAGGAGATGTTTATCAGGTTTGTATCGGAAAGATCTGAATAGAATGGATTAATCCCTTTGATCAGGCTGGCTTCCTTTATCTTTTGTCCGGTGCGGAAAGCTGTTTGCCCGGAGAAAAAAGAAAGAAGCCTTTTCATTCCGGAGCTGTTACTCCAGCCGGGAGGAGGATTTACACGGATGTTCTGGCTGAACTGGTTTGAACGGGTGCGTATAAAATCATCCGAAGGGATAAATACTCTGAAATAATTAGCCTGGTCCGGAAATATGGCAGGCTCAAATTCATCAAGTTCTTTGATGCCGTTTTCGTTATAATCCGACCAGGTATGCGTTCCCTGTCCCCGAGGCACTTCAATAAACATAAAATCCCTCTTGGCCTCCATTCCCGAACCTGTCTCATAGAAGCCGGTGCTTTGCAAAATTCCGTTGAGGATCCTGATTTTTCCATCCAGTCTCCCGTTAAGTGAATTTTCCGGATCACTATCATCTCCTGAAGCCGCCAAAAGATCAAGTTTCCGGTGATGCAATGTTCCTGCAATCTCATTTCCGCTTTTAGTCCTTATCTGCACTCCTGAAGAAAATTCCCTGGCAGTGGAAGAGGGTTCGAGCCTGCTCTTTGTGGGTAACTTATCGTCTCTTTCACGCCAGGCAGTAAAAAAATGAAATTTTGAAGTGTCCGGATTTTCAATGAAAATCTCTTTTTGTAAGAAAGAGAAACTGCTGGAGGAGAGCATATTAAGGCTCTTTTCTTCTATTTTGTTGTGTTCGCCTTCCAGGCGGGCTCCCAGCCTGAAAAACCAAAGGGGACGGCTTAGCTCTGCAAAATGCCGGAGGAAGCCCGTTCCTGTATACTCACTCTCGGAATTCAAATAGCTTGCTATGAACCTGCTGTTGAAGCCTGCCGCCGAAACAGCGGCTTCCAGCATATTTCTCATCCCTGAATAATGATCTGTTATTTTCAGATATTCTCCTTTATATCCGGCGAAATTTTCTGTCGCGGACTGGTATCCGGCATGCCAGCTGAATTTATGTTCCTGGGAGGGGACTGTTATATTTTCAAGATTCCAGTTCCTTTCATACTCTACCGGTCTGTATCTTTCGGCAGTGGCAAAATTGGTGCCCGAGAATTCATAATCTATTCCCCCTGCCAGAGAATTACCTTCCCCGGCAAGGGGCGTCTTGTTATCAATGCCAATCCGCACTGCCATACCGGTATTATCCGCATTGTCAAGTGAAGAAAATGTGTTTTTATCATTATTGCTGAGGGCAATCTCAAAGGATGCTTCGGTATTGGCTGAAAGAAAGCTGGTTCCACCCATACTTGCTACCTGTTGTTTTTTTGGGGCAACAAGTCTTGTGACCGGTTCATGACTGCCCGACGGTATGCCGTTTACCGGGGCTGTCCAGATGAATACCCTGCCGTTGGCAGCATTATTTAAGGGTTTGTAATTACCATTGTTTTCACCAACGTAAGAAAAACCAGGCCGGTAATGTGCCTTGTCAGGATCAATTGAATATATATATATGGTATAGGTCTGTCCATCAGCTATGGTATCGGACTTTTCGTACAATACAATGTCATCGCGAAATTCCACACTGTCTGCTTTTGGCACCCAGGCCAGGTGAAGACTGTCGCCCAGCGAAGAAAGTAATGCCTTTTCCTCTTCTTTTAGCTCCTGCATAAAAGGCTGGTTCCTGGCATCGTGTTCAGAAAAAATGTTTATAAAATAATTCCCGCCGGCTGTTGTAAATTCACTGGTATTGGCTAACATGAACCTGGCATAGTTTCTGTCTGAGTATTCAAACTCAGCTATAATCCTTCTGTCTTTGGTTATCGGCATATTTGAAGTGAAGGTTATTTCAGCCAGATTGTAATCAATGGTGTAATCCCTGTCCACACCCCTCGACAGCAACCTGCCGTCCACATAAATTTTTTCAGTACCTGCCAGGACAATAATAAACAGTTCATTGTTTGCCCCCTTCAGTTTATAGGGGCCCTGGTTACCTTCGCTACCGGTAAAGCTGTTACGGTGATATCTGCCTTTTGCCACGGCTGCGCTTGCAGTATTATGTATTCCGGTTATCCGCCCGTTTCCCGGATCGTGTAATGATGAAAACTGAATGCCCTGGGCTTTCTTGTCCACAGGCAAAAAAATGCCACCACCTCCTTCAACCCCGAAATCTCCTGCTGTTAATTTCAGCTTATCATTGAAAAGCTGAATAAAGATCCTGTCAAAATCCTGTATTTGCTGTGAATATCCGTCCGGCTGAAGGGGTATGTTCTGGTCCGATATGCTGGCCAGAACATTTATATTATCATCCAGCTTACCGGAAAGCTGGAGGTTAAGATTTGAATTTACGATTACATCCTGATTATTACCAAAACTGATTCCTCTTGAAATACTGCCACTACGGGAGAGTCCCTCTTCGCTCCATATCCCGTCACTTCTCTTTCTGTATTGATATCTCAGCCGGTCACCTGCTTCTTCCTCCCTCTGGTAAGGAACTATCAGGGTGGTATCTTTCCGGCTCATACCCAATGAGGGGTCGGATGTAAAGACGCGGTAGCTGACATCAATTTGTTCTCCGGTGTAGGGGAATCCGTCAAAAAAAGTTATAGCCGAACCAAGGGGATCAGCATGAAAAAGTGAATCGGCAATCTTTACGGTATTCCGGTACATTAATTCAATACTGCCGGGGACAATCTTCAGGCTGTCCAGTTGTACTGTACCATCAATGGCAATTATGGTCTTTTCCCGGATACCTGATAGTTCCTGGGATAAAAGGCCGGACGGCAGCAGAAGGAGCAGTATTTTGATGATGAGCTGTTTCAAAAGGAAAAGCTTAAGGTAGTAGAAAGAAAAGGTGAACTGTTATGCTCCACCTTGAAGCTGTTTCAAAAGGAAAAGCTTAAGGTAGTAGTAAGAACGAAAATAATAACAATTCTGTACATGTTTTTATATGCCTGCTTTGAATTATTACGATCCTAAAAGCTACCTTTGCCCCCAATGACCTTTAAAAGCAAGTAGATGCGTTTTATTTACAATATCATCATCCAATTTTACCGGCTTGCAATTATTTTCTTTTCCACTTTCAACGAAAAGGCGAGGCTATGGCACAGGGGCAGAAAGGATTTCTTTAAAGAATGGGAAAACTTTGACAGCAAAAACAGGAAAGTAATATGGATTCATTGTGCTTCACTAGGGGAATTCGAGCAGGGCAGACCTGTAATCGAAGAACTTAAAAAACGAGATCCGGATATTTTTATCCTGCTTACATTTTTTTCTCCTTCGGGATATGAAATAAGAAAAGATTATGCACTGGCAGATGCCGTATGTTATATCCCTGTAGATACCTACCGTAATGCCCGGAGATTCATCAGGGCTTTCAGTCCCTGTGCAGCCGTTTTTATTAAATATGAATTCTGGTATCATTACATCAATGAATTATACAAAAGTGGTATACCGTTATATCTTGTCTCGGCCAATTTCAGGCCTGATCAGCTCTTTTTCCGATGGTACGGGAGCTGGTTTGCCGGCATGCTTCATAAGTTCACACATATCTTCGTTCAAAGTAACAGTTCAGAAGAACTTTTACGATCAATTGAGGTGGAACAGGTTTCTGTTGCCGGTGATACCAGGTTTGACCGTGTATATACACTTGCACAATCGAGCCGGGAAATACCTGCAGCCGCTGGTTTCTCTGCCGGAACTTTTACTATAGTTGCCGGCAGCACATGGCCACCGGACCATGAAATCCTGGTCCGCTATATCCATGAGACAGTCCACCCTGTCAAAATGATAATTGCCCCTCATGAGATAGATGAAAATGAGGTAAAAAGGCTTGCTGCTAAATTTAATCTTCCTGTTGCAAGATTTTCAACTGCTAAAAAACCGGACCTTAAAGCTGCCAGGGTACTTATCATAGACAATATCGGGATGCTTTCTTCTCTTTACTCATATGGGAGTCTTGCATATATAGGAGGAGGCTTCGGGAAAGGGATCCATAATATCCTTGAGGCATGCACACAAGGTATACCGGTTATTTTTGGGCCTAATTACAAAAAGTTCAGGGAGGCCATGGAGCTTGTCCGGGAGGGTGGGGCTTTTCCGGTTAAAGACTTTCATGGATTTTTGGAAATAGCTGAAGAACTGTTAAATAATGTTGCCGCCTTAAAAGAAGCAGGAGATACGGCAAAAAATTATGTCGAAAAAGGCATCGGCGCAACCTGCCGGATTGTTGATAAAATATTAATATCTTAAACGATTAATAACCTCTCCTTAACCCTGAATTTTCATTATTTTGTATTGCGATCCTTTTACCTGACATTTCTTATGATCATTATCGCTACACTTGCAGGATGTGCCGCGGCACTTTTGACAATTTTGTTTCTGCCGTGATAGACCGGAATATAGATGTGATGCCCGACCTTTTCCTTCAGGGATATTCATTTAAAGGTGGAGATGACATTCCCCTTGATGAAACTTCATTCGGCCAGTTTGGGATCTATGCTCAGGACAAGTTCGAAGTCAACCGCCAACTAAATCTTACCTTCGGACTGAGAGTGGATTTCCCTTTTTATCCGGTTGACCTGCCCAATAACCCTAAACTGGATGAAATGGATCTCTCATTTATCAATCCCCGTAATCGGATTAAGTCAGACCTGGTCTGCGCAAATAGGTCTGCGTCTTTCGTTTAATTAGAAAAGATGCCTGACGGGTTATTCCCGGAGGCATCCGTTTCAAAATTTTCAAACCGGATCCGGTCCCCAGTAGCCGGACCCGGTTTTTGCCTCTTTAGACATAGCCCTGTATTTCAGTGAGTATGGGTATGTCGTTAATAACCTTCCCTGATTTGTTAATAAATACAAAGTTGTGTGTAGTGAAATAATTAAGGCCTTTCTTTAATTTTGATATTCCCTGCCTTTTATATCCGGGTATTAATAAAAACTATTATATCAGATCAATAATAAATTTGGCGTAAAGGTTTTTATTTTATTTAATTTGATAGAACATTATAAGCTGCCATCGGTTTTATAATTAATATATTACTAATTTATAAATAACGATATAAATGAAATATAAGGAGATGTCTGTAAAAAACAAGGAAAACGACAATTCAGATAAAACCCGCCCTGAAACTCAGATCAAGGGATATACTGATGAACATGCATTCAGGCATTCCTGTGAATATTTTAAAGGTGATGAGCTTGCAGCAAGGGTTTGGATCAATAAATATGCCCTAAAGGATTCAAACGGGAATCTCTTCGAACTCACTCCTGATGATATGCATCGACGGCTTGCCCGGGAGATTGCAAGGATAGAGAAAAAGTATCCCAATCCGATGGAGGAGGAGGATATTTATCAGTTGATGAAAGAATTCAGATATATCGTTCCACAGGGTGGACCGATGAGCGGAATAGGAAATAATCACCAGCTGGTCTCACTTTCCAACTGCTTTGTTATCGGTGATGATGAAGGTGTCGATTCCTACGGGGCAATAATGAAGGTTGATCAGGAACAGGTACAGCTAATGAAGAGAAGAGGAGGGGTTGGTCATGATCTTTCCCCTATAAGGCCATCCGGAAGTCCGGTATTGAATTCGGCCCTCACTTCAACCGGCGTTGTTCCGTTTATGGAAAGGTATTCCAATTCTACCCGTGAGGTGGCACAGGACGGAAGAAGAGGTGCCCTGATGCTTACCATCTCTATTAAACATCCTGATGCTGAAAAGTTTATAGATGCTAAGCTTCAGGCCGGTAAAATTACCGGTGCCAATGTTTCCGTGAAGATAGATAATGAGTTTATGAAGGCAGTTACAGAAAATAAGCCCTATACTCAACAATTTCCTGTCAATTCAAAAAATCCAGATATAACAAAAGAGATCGATGCGAACAAGCTATGGAATAAAATAGTACATAATGCCTGGAAATCGGCCGAACCTGGAATTCTTTTCTGGGATACGGTTCTGCAGGAGTCTGTTCCAGATTCATATGCCGATATGGGATACCGGACTGTCTCAACAAATCCCTGCGGTGAGATACCATTATGTCCTTATGACAGCTGCCGGCTGCTGGCAATAAATTTGTACAGCTACGTTGATGAGCCGTTTACCGGGAAAGCCAAATTTGATTTTGAAAAGTTTAAACAACATGTCGGTTATGCCCAGAGACTGATGGATGATATTATAGATCTCGAGCTGGAGAAGATAGACAAGATACTGGATAAAATATCAAAGGATCCTGAAGATCAGGAAATAAAACGAGTTGAACGCAAGATGTGGGAAAATATACGTATTAAGGCTGAGGAGGGCAGGCGTACGGGTGTGGGCATAACTGCCGAGGGAGATATGCTTGCTGCACTGGGACTGACCTACGGGACAGATAACGCAACCGATTTTTCCGTAGAAATACATAAAACCCTGGCAGTCGAAGCATACCGGTCATCTGTTAATATGGCCAGGGAAAGGGGTTCATTCACCATTTATGATTCACAACGGGAGAAAAACAATCCTTTTATTAACCGGCTGAAGGAAGAGGATGAGCAACTGTACCGTGATATGGTAAGATACGGCCGTCGCAATATAGCTTTGCTAACTATTGCTCCAACGGGCACCACCAGTCTAATGACCCAGACCACATCAGGTATTGAGCCTGTCTTCATGCCTGTCTACAAACGAAGGCGCAAGGTGAATCCCAATGACAAAAATGCTACGGTTAGTTTTGTTGATGATGTCGGTGACTCATGGGAGGAATATAATGTGTTCCATCATAAATTCATTACCTGGCTTGAGGTAAATGGCTATGACATAGAAGAAGTAAAGAAATACGATGACGATGAGGTTGATGAGGTAGTAGCAAAATCTCCTTATTATAAAGCGACATCCAATGATGTTGACTGGCTGAGTAAGGTGAGAATGCAGGGAGCAGTGCAGAAATGGGTGGATCATTCGATCAGCGTTACCATAAATCTGCCTGCAGATGTAAAAGAGGAACTGGTGGGTCAGTTATACGTAACCGCATGGGAGAGCGGGTGCAAAGGGGCAACTGTATATCGCGAGGGATCCCGTTCCGGGGTGTTGATCTCAAATAAAAAAGAAAAGGATAAGGAAAATTTCCATTCACCTAAAAAAAGACCTGAAGTTCTTGAGGCAGATGTTGTGAGGTTTATGAATAATGATGAGAAATGGATAGCTTTCGTAGGCAAGCTTGACGGCAGACCTTACGAGATCTTCACCGGGAAGGAAGATGACGATGTACTGCCTATACCAAAGACTATCAAGAAAGGTTATATTATTAAGAGAGAGCAGGAAGACGGAACTAAGCGTTATGACTTCAGATACATTGACAAGTATGGTTATGGCAACACCTTTGAGGGATTATCAAGGATCTTTGATACCGAATTCTGGAATTATGCCAAGCTTATCTCGGGTGTATTAAGGCACGGCATGCCTATTCCCGATGTAGTGAACCTGGTATCATCCCTGCGTCTTGATAGTGAAAATATCAACACATGGAAAAATGGTGTTGAGCGTACTTTACGCAAATATATACCTGACGGCACCAAACCTAAAAAAGGATCGGTTTGCCCCAATTGCAATTCGGAAAATCTGATGTTCCAGGAGGGATGTCTTACCTGTAAGGATTGTGGTAACTCCAAGTGCGGATGACAATAAACTTAACCGGAATGCGCTAATTTGCTAATTTTATGGCTTTTGGTGTATTTCTTTTTTGAATGGAGATAATTTTAATGGGACGTTTTTAAGACGTTCAGTTCTTTTCCAACTTTCACAAAGGCATTTATGCATTTATCCAGGTGTCCGGTTTCATGAGCTGCAGATATCTGTACTCTTATCCTGGCCTGATCTTTAGGAACAACCGGGAAATAGAATCCGATAACATAAATACCCTCATCGAGCAGTCTGGCCGCAAAATCCTGAGATAACTTTGCATCGTAGAGCATAATTGCCAATATAGCCGATTGTGATGGTTTAATATCGAACCCGGCCGATTGCATTTTATCCTTGAAATATGCTGTATTACGGTGGAGCCGATCTTGCAGTTCATGGGTTTCGGCCATCATATCAAACATTTTTATTCCGGCATTTACCACCGAAGGGGGTAATGAATTACTGAACAGGTAGGGCCTGGATCTCTGACGCAGGATTTCTATTATTTCTTTTCTCCCTGTGGTAAATCCACCTATGGCACCTCCAAACGCTTTTCCCATGGTACCAGTGATGATATCTACCTTGCCACGCAGATCAAAAAGTTCTGTTACCCCTCTTCCTGTTTTGCCTACTACACCTGCTGAATGACATTCGTCCACCATTACCATGGCATCATATTTTTCGGCCAGCATATTAATCCTGTCCATTGGCGCTACGTTGCCGTCCATTGAGAAAACCCCGTCTGTTACTATTATTCTGAATCGCTGACTTTGTGCCTCCTTAAGCTTTTCTTCAAGATCTTCCATGTCTGCATTCTTGTACCGGTAGCGCTTAGCCTTGCATAATCTTACCCCGTCAATAATTGAGGCATGGTTCAGTGAATCTGATATGATCGCATCTTCCTCCGATAATAATGGTTCAAACACCCCTCCGTTTGCATCGAAGCAGGCAGCATACAATATGGTATCTTCGGTTCCGAAATATTCAGCTATCTTATGCTCCAGCTCCCTGTGCAGGTCCTGGGTGCCACATATAAATCTTACCGACGACATCCCGAAACCATGCGAATCCATTCCCTCTTTTGCCGACTGGATCAAGGCGGGATGATTTGAAAGTCCGAGATAATTATTGGCACAGAAATTAAGTACCTTCTGTCCGCTTTCAACTTCTATTTCCGCATCCTGTGGGGAAACAATGATCCTTTCTTTTTTATACAGGCCGGCCTCTTTTATGCCGTTCAGTTCTTTTTGAAGATGTTCCCTGATCTTTCCGTACATAGCTTTTTGTTTTATTAAAATTTAAAACCTAAAAAACACAGGTAGTTGTTAGTACTTTTGGGTTAAATCGATTCGTGTAAATTTTATAATGCAATACTAAGATAATTATAATTTTTATTTATGTGAATTACTTTTAGCTCCCTGCTCAGGGCCATGTAAAAAAATCAAATAAATTTCATAATAAACAAGACATATTTCATATTTCTGTGATTTGGATTTAATTAGTTTTGTGAAAGATAACAGACCCTAATAATCATTCTTGTAAACAATCAATATTTAATGAGTAAAATTCTGGTAATTGGATCGGCCGGACAAATAGGTTCGGAATTAACACTTAATTTACGGGAATTGTACGGTAACACTAATGTTATTGCCGGCATAATAACATCGAAACCGCCGGAAATACTGGGCGAGACTGGACCATGGGAGGTTGTTGATGTGCTGGACAGGCAGATGATTGCCTCTGCAGTAAGAAATCATAAGGTGGATACTATTGTCAATATGGCGGCAATCCTTTCTGCAACTGGAGAGGATAACCCCATGCTGGCATGGGATGTTAACATGAACGGGCTGATCAATATTCTTGAGGTTGCCAGGGAGTTCAAAATGAAGCAGGTCCTGGTGCCAAGTTCGATTGCTGTATTCGGGCCGTCCACTCCGGTTGAATGCACCCCTCAGGAAACTGTGCTGAACCCTACCACTATCTATGGGGTCACAAAGGTTGCAGGTGAATTGCTTGGTGATTATTATGTTAAAAGATACGGTCTGGATGTCAGGGGATTGAGGTATCCCGGTATCATCAGTCATAAGACTCTTCCCGGTGGCGGCACTACCGATTATGCCGTGGCCATATTTTATGAAGCCGTTAAAAACAGCAAGTACACTTGTTTTGTCAATGAAGAAACACGCCTTCCTATGATGTATATGCCTGACTGCCTCAAAGCTACCATAGACCTTATGCAGGCTGATTTCAAAACCCTGGGGCACCACTGCAATTATAACGTTGGCGCAATGAGTTTCACCGCAGGGGAACTTGCCGCTTCTGTAAAAAAGCATATGCCCGATTTTGAGATTAGTTACAAACCTGATGAACGTCAGGCTATAGCCGATTCCTGGCCCGATTCTGTTGATGACTCAGCGGCACGTGAAGAGTGGGGATGGAGGCCTGAATATGATCTTGATACCATGACTCAGGATATGCTGGAGGCTATAAAAAAGAAGCATGAAAAGGGGCTTATCTGACCCATCTGCTGCCATAAAGTTATTATTAGATTAATTATTATGGTAAACCGGCTGTTGTAATTTTTGTACTTTTGCAGTAAACATAAAACCAGATTTTATATGTCTGAAAAACCCGTTAGAGTAAGATTTGCACCTAGTCCTACCGGCCCGTTACACATTGGAGGGGTGCGGACAGCCCTTTTTAACTATCTTTTTGCGAGGAAGAACAAAGGTACTTTTATTCTGCGTATTGAAGATACCGACCAGTACAGATATGTACCCGGAGCAGAGGAGTATATTATCGAATCACTTAAATGGTGCGGACTGGAAATTGACGAAGGTTTGTCTGCCGGAGGCCCTCATGCTCCTTACCGGCAATCTGAAAGAAAAGATATTTACCGCAGTTATGCAATGCAGCTTGTTGAAAAGGGCCATGCATATATTGCTTTTGACAGTACCCGCGAACTTGAAATTCTCCGTGAAGAAAAAGAAAAGGCAGGCGAAGTTTTTCAGTATGACCATACAGTACGGAAATCCCTGAATAATTCTTTATCGCTTTCTTCAGATGAAGTCGCCAAAAAGCTTAATGAGAATGTTCCGTATGTCATAAGGTTCATGGTGCCGGCGGACAGGGAAATGATCATTAATGACATTGTCAGGGGTGAAGTCCGGGTTAATACCTCCACACTTGATGATAAAGTGTTGTTTAAGGCCGATGGGATGCCAACATATCATCTGGCCAATGTAACGGATGATTATCTGATGGAAATCTCCCATGTCATAAGGGGAGAGGAATGGCTACCTTCATTGCCTTTACATATCCTGCTTTATGAAGCTCTGGACTGGAAAGGTAATATGCCCGAATTTGCCCACCTGCCGCTTTTACTTAAACCCAGCGGAAAGGGGAAATTAAGTAAAAGAGATGGAGATAAGCTTGGCTTTCCTGTATTCCCTTTACAGTGGACAGATCCTTCTACCGGTGCAATATCTGCCGGCTACAGGGAGTCAGGGTATTTCCCCGAAGCGTTTGTTAACCTGCTGGTGTTGCTGGGCTGGAATCCCGGTACCGAAAAGGAAATATTTTCACTTGATGAGCTCACTGAGTATTTTTCACTGGAAAGGGTACACAAGTCCGGTGCCCGGTTTGACCCGGAGAAAGCAAAATGGTTCAATCATCAGTACCTGTTGTCCATGGATAATTACCAGCTTGCCAGGGAATTTAAAAAGATAGTCACAGAAAAGGGGTTTGATGCTGACCCTGAAAAACTGGAAGTTATCTGTGGCTTAGTTAAGGAGAGGGCCGGTTTCGTGAGCGAAATGTGGGATCAGGCTTCGTTTTTCTTTGAGAGGCCCGTTCAGTATGATCAAAAGGTGGTCAAAAAGAAATGGAAGGAAGATACACCTGCATTGCTGCAGGAGATTGCAGGATTACTTGAAAATACCGAACCTTTCAGCGCAGATAATATTTCCAGTGAAATCAAGACTCATCTTGAAAAAACCGGAACGGGTATCGGAACTGTTATGACGCCTCTAAGACTTGCATTGGTAGGGGAAAGCAAGGGGCCTGATCTTTTTAGCATTATTGAACTCCTGGGAAAGCAGGAGAGCATTGCCCGTATTAACCTTGCCATTGATAGAATCGGCTAGAGAAACGGTTAGAGAAACGGAGTCGCCCGGTTATTTTTTCTTAAATCCCGGATCTTTCCCTATCACCATATCTTTCTGAACATAACTTGGGCAGTAATACTATCATAGGATTCATTGGTTATGGTATACAAACCTCATTGATTAATCTAAAGGATTCCTTGAGGTTCTGCCTGCGGATGAAGAGCTAAAGAACTTTAAAAACGGCAGGTTTTTCAAAAAAAAGTAGATTTGCTTAATACCCCGATGACATTGCCCTCGAAGTAGTTCATTATAAAACGAAAAGTTATATAAAAGGTTTGCCGGAAAGGCTGTTTTATATTGCTCAGAAGCGAGGACAGGGGACCTGACCTATGCCCTTGAGATCAGTCAGCAGCTTTCCAAACCTGTAATGGACTGCGATTTCATGGGCTCCTCCTGTAGTTTGTATCATATTTGATATTGTAAGGTCGTAACTGTAAGGGAGTTTTAGCTAAGAAAACGGGTTTTAAATATTAACTAAGGAAAAAGTTCCAGTGGCTTGAAAAAAACTTTTTATTCACTTAAAAATACACTTTTTTTAGTTTGGAATTTTTGAACTGAATTTTCAGGGGTATTGGTTTACTTAATTCAGGATTATATCTATTAATATATAATGTTGGTCAAAATGGGGGATAAATAGAAGCTTGTAAAATATCACAAATTGAAAATTTTAGTAGTTTTAAATCCTACAATTACAATAAACATTAAATAATTTGTTTGAGGATTATGAAACTGCTTCCTTAAAGCAAAGCAAACTCCTGTAAAGTATGCATCTGACTTTCCTTCAGGTTAAATATCAATTTATAATTAATAAAAATGAAAATACTTATTGCCGGTAACATGGGATATGTTGGTCCCAGTGTTACCAACCAACTCAGGAAAACCTTTCCGGAAGCTGAAATAATTGGTTTTGATATTGGCTATTTTGCCCATTGTCTTACTGATGCATCTTTTTTGCCGGAAATTAAACTGGACAGGCAGTATTTTGGTGATGTCCGCAAATTCCCGGCCAGGCTACTGGAAGGTGTTGACGCTGTCGTTGATCTGGCCGCAATTTCCAATGATCCTATGGGTAATAAATACGAGGAAATTACCCTGGAGGTCAATTACCGCAGTGCGGTCCGGCTTGCGGAAATGGCCCGGGACGCGGGAGTGAGATCTTTTGTTTATGCTTCCAGCTGTAGTATGTATGGGGCGGCGGACCAGTATCCGAAGACTGAAAAGGATGAGCTTAATCCGTTGACTGCCTATGCAAAATCCAAGGTTTCTGCCGAGCAGGATCTTGAAGCACTAGCCACTCAGGATTTCACAGTTACCTGTCCCCGTTTTGCTACTGCATGTGGTTTTTCGAACAGATTGAGACTGGATCTTGTTCTTAATGATTTTGTTGCCGGGGCACTTGTCTCAAAAGAGATATCCATTTTAAGTGACGGAACACCCTGGCGTCCCATGATCAACACCAAGGATATGGCGCGGGCAATTGAATGGGGTATTTTAAGGGACAGTTCCCAGGGTGGTAACTTTTTAGCCGTAAACGCCGGAAGCAACGAATGGAACAACCAGGTTAAACCCCTTGCTGAAGCTATTGCCACAATTATTCCCGGAGTTAAAATTACGGTTAATCCCGATGCACCCCCGGATAAAAGATCATACCGGGTGAATTTTGACCTGTTTAAAAAACTTGCTCCTGACCACCAACCTGTTCATGATCTTGAAACTACAATAGAAGAGGTCATTGATGGATTACAAGGCATGGAATTCAATGACCCGGATTTCCGGCAATCAGCCTATATTCGTTTAAAAACCCTTAACCGGCTGCAGTCTGAAAGCCTGCTTAATGATAATCTTGAATGGACTTTTTAAATTATAGTGAGATTAGTTTTTTTGAGATCGCCGACTAATTTGAATCTTGTTGTAACCCTGAGTATTAAATTACAGTATATAGTATATCGTAAAAATCAGCATTATGATATTCACAGAGACAAAATTAAAAGGAGCATTTGTTCTGGAAATTAAAAAAATTGAAGACGACAGAGGTTTTTTCGGGCGTTCATGGTGCAAAAACGAAATGGAAGAACACGGACTCAACGGGGAGATCGTTCAGGCAAATACTTCTTTTTCTCACAGAAAGGGAACCCTGAGAGGTATGCACTTTCAGGTGCCTCCCTATGAAGAGGCTAAAATAATAAGATGTGTGAGAGGTGCCATGTATGACGTAATAATTGATCTCAGACCCGGATCCCCCACTTTCAGGCAGTGGGTGGGAGTGGAGCTCAGTCAGGATAATTATAAATTGTTTTATGTGCCTGAGGGTTTTGCTCATAGTTTTATTACCCTAACCGATGATGTGGAAGTATATTATAATGTGACGGCTTTTTATACCCCTGGCGCAGAAAGGGGTATCAGATGGAATGATAAAGCATTTAATATTAAATGGCCCATTGAACCAGTAGTAATCTCCACGAAGGACAGAGACCATCCCGATTTCGACGATAGTATGCTTAAATAGGAAGGATCTCGTTTTTCGGAATTTTAATATTAAACATCGTTTATTATGAAACACGAAGTATGTCCCAATTGTTATCAAAGAGATACTAAAGGTTTTTTTGATATAAAAAATGCCCCCACTCAAAGCCTTTTAACCATAGATAATTATGAGGAGGCTGTGGCAATTAAAAAAAATGACATCAACCTTGGTTTTTGTAATAATTGCGGATTTATTTACAATACTACTTTTGATACCACTATTGATTATTATACCAAGGGATATGAGGATCAGCAGGGTTTCTCCCCCACGTTCAAAAAGTTCATAACCGGTATTTGCAACCGTGTCATTGATAAATACGATCTTCATAACAAGGACATTATTGAAATTGGTTGTGGGAAAGGGGATTTTATCTCACTGATATGTGAACTTGGTAATAACAGGGGGATAGGGATCGATCCTGCCTATGTGCCCGGCAGGGTTCAGCCTAATCCAGACTTAAGATTCATTAATGAATTTTATAAAAAGGAACATGGTAATTTGCCGGCGGACTTTATTTGCTGCCGGCATACACTTGAACATATACACGATACCGGAAACTTTTTGAGAACTATAAGGGATTCTATAGGCGACAGGAAAGATGTGGTTGTTTTCTTTGAGGTGCCGTCCATCATAAGGATACTTAAAATACAGGCATTCTGGGATATTTTTTATGAGCATTGCACCTACCTGAGTCCGGGGTCCCTGGGAAGGCTTTTCAGATTAAACGGGTTTGAGGTATCTGATATGTACCTGGAATATGATGATCAGTACCTGTTTATTGAAGCCAGGCCTGTTGATAAAATATCCCAAAAGATTCACCCCCTTGAAGAAACAGTTGAGGAGTTGGGTGAACTGACACGCAACTTTACGGTGGAAGTTAACAGGAGGCTGGATAAATGGCGTAGTGATCTAAAGGCCATGAAAGAAGAAGGCAAAAAGATCGTCATCTGGGGAGGCGGATCAAAATCGGTTGGGTTTCTGACCAATCTGGATGGCGTAAATGCTATAGATCATGTAGTTGATATAAATCCGCATATGCAGGGGAATTTTATTCCCGGCATAGGCATTCAGTATCTCGGTCCGGATGATCTTGTTAATCATAAGCCCGATGTGGTCATAATAATGAATTCTGTATATAAAGAGGAGATTGGTAAAATGCTTAATGAGCGGGGACTGGATCCTGAGATCATAGGTTTATGATTTTCTCTGGAATTTGGTGAATTACCTATACCTCACATGCTGGTAATAGTCATTATGGCTATTTTAATAATTGATACACCTATGAGGGATTAAATTTTTAAAATGCATTTCAAATGCCACCAGTACAAAATTGTAAGAGTTTTATTTAAAGTCTCAGCAGTTCCTGAGTTTATCAATCATCAATTTTAAACCCTTCTCTACAATAGCAATTTGAATAGGTATGTTTAATCTTATAATCAATATATTGTGCAATACGATGTAATAATAATCGGGGGCGGGATTGTAGGTCTTGCTACCGCGATGAAGCTTAAAGAGGCTGGTCCGGCGCTAAATATTTGTATACTTGAAAAGGAACAAAATGTAGCAATGCACCAGACCGGTAATAACAGCGGAGTAATTCATGCCGGTGTATATTACAAACCGGGGAGTCTCAAAGCCGTGAATTGCCGAACGGGTTACAGGATGCTTCTAGATTTTTGTGATAATCACGAAATAAAATATGATCTGTGCGGTAAACTTATAGTCGCAACAAGCCAGGAAGAATTGCCCCGGCTGGATGATCTTTATGAAAGATCAATTAAGAACGGATTAAGTGAAGTACGTAAAATATCAGGCGGGGAGATAAAGGAATATGAACCCTATGCTACAGGAAAAGCAGCTTTATTTGTTCCTTATACAGGAATAATTGATTATCGCGATGTTGCAGAACAATACAAGAAAGTTTTTCTAAATTCAGGTGGTAATATTTTTTTTGGCAGTAAGGTTGAACGGATTGATCATAAAAACGGTTCTTCAGAAATAATTACCAGTGAATCTACCTACCAAACCAAACTTGTTGTAAATACGGCCGGGTTGTTTGCCGACAGGATAGCACGGCTATCAAATTCGCAACTTGATGTCAGGATAATTCCTTTCAGGGGAGAGTATTATGAGCTCACACCGGAGAAGAACCACCTGGTCAGGGGACTTATTTATCCTGTTCCCGATCCGGCTTTCCCTTTTTTGGGTGTACACTTTACCCGGAAGATTAACGGTGGGGTAGAAGCCGGACCAAATGCAGTTTTTGCATTCACGAGGGAAGGTTACCGGAAGTCAAGTTTCTCATCGAAAGATTTTTTTGAATCTATGACGTGGAGCGGCTTTCATGTTGTCATGAAAAAATACTGGAAAATGGGACTTGGTGAATATTACCGCTCATATAGTAAAAGAGCTTTTACAAATGCCCTAAGGAAGCTTTTGCCTTCAATTGAGCAAGGTGATCTCAAACCCGGAGGAGCAGGTGTGCGTGCTCAGGCTTGTGAAAGAAGCGGGGGTCTGGTTGATGATTTTCTTATCAGGGAAAACAGCAATCAGATTGATATACTCAATGCTCCCAGTCCGGCTGCAACTGCATCTCTGGCCATTGGAGAAACCATTTCCGCAAGAATTATTAAAAGATTTAATAAAAGCTGATCTGAAATTCCAAATTTTAGTAGCTTCCATTATTTGTTTACTGGATTTGATCTTCACAAAAAACGAAGGACTAGTGTTTTTTTGACTTAAGATGAATTTTGCATGTTTTTCTTTCATTTATCAGCCTTCGGTTAAAAAATCCGCAAATAGAGCCTCTTATATTATATTTTTCTTATATTGATAATGTTGTTAAGTTTTACAATAGTCCACAGTTAAAAATGATAAAC
>CAZFOO010000022.1:31670-44698 GCA_964520585.1 uncultured Bacteroidales bacterium | reverse complement strand
ACAAGGATTTAAAACGGGACGGAAGACCTTTCTGGCAGGTCAATTATGAATATGAGGAGAAAATCAGTCCTTCAAATGAATTAAAAGCCTATACCCTGGCTGTGATTAATTCTGTTAAAGAGCTGATCAAGCTGAACCCGATGTTTCATGAGCAGATAAAGCTTGCCCTGTCCCAGGTCGGAATGGAAAAACCCGGATTACTGATGGACCTGGTGGCTTCGTTTTTGACGGCGGACAGCCATAAGCTGCAGGAATTGCTGGAAGCCACCGATCTTTTTGTGCGAAGTGATAAATTACTTGTCCTGCTCAAGGAGGAGATTGAGTTAAATCAGCTGCAGCAAGACATTCAGAAACAAATAGAGGATAAGGTTTCCAAACAGCAGCGGGAATTTTTCTTGCGCGAACAGTTGAAAATAATAAAAAAAGAACTCGGACTGGAAAAGGATGGGAAGACCTCTGAAATTGAATCTCTGGAAAAGAAGATCAAAAAACTTAAGCCTACCGAGGAGGCCAGGCAGGTTATCAAGGAAGAACTGGAAAAATTCAAAACCCTCGAAAGTACCTCTCCTGAGTTCCAGGTGACGCGTTCATACCTGACCTGGCTTACAGATCTGCCCTGGGGTATTTACAGTGAAGACAGAAACGATCTCGTGGAAGCAGCCAGGATACAGAATGAACAGCATTACGGACTGGACGATGTTAAGCAAAGAATACTTGAGTTTATCAGCACAATAATGAAAAGAGGCAAAGTATCGGGCAGCATCATCTGTCTTGTCGGCCCCCCCGGCGTGGGTAAAACCTCAATTGGTAAATCTATTGCTGATGCCATGGGCAGGAAATTTTACAGGTTTTCACTTGGTGGCATGCGTGATGAAGCCGAGATAAAAGGACACCGCCGTACATACATCGGGGCCATGCCAGGGAAATTTATCCAGAGTCTGAAGCGCACCGGTGTTTCCAATCCTGTTATTATGCTTGATGAAATAGATAAAGTAGGAGTTAGTTTTCAGGGAGATCCTGCATCCGCCCTGCTTGAGGTCCTCGATCCCGAGCAAAATACACAATTTCTTGATCATTACCTGGATGTTCGTTTTGATCTGTCAAATGTGCTCTTTGTAACTACGGCCAACCAGCTTGATACCATTCCTCAGCCATTATTAGACAGAATGGAAGTAATCAAACTATCAGGTTATATTCTGGAAGAAAAGATCGAGATCACCAAACGGTATCTTATCCCCAAGCAACGGAGGGAGCACGGACTAAAATCCGCAGAGGTCAATATTACCGATACGGCACTTGCCAAAATAGCTGATGGATATGCAAGAGAAGCGGGAGTCCGCAATATGGAGAACCAGATAAAAAAAATAATGCGTAAAGTAACCCTTACGCAGACAAAGGAAGGGACAACAAAGATTAATGTCAACCAGAACAACCTGAAAGATTTTCTTGGTCAGCCGGTTTTTTCAACCGAGGAATTATACAAGAAACCGAATCCTGGTGTAGTGCTGGGACTGGCATGGACTCCTATGGGTGGTGTCACTCTTTATATAGAAGCATCTTCAATAATATCCAAATCGGGGGGAATAAAACAAACCGGTCAATTGGGCAAAGTGATGCAGGAATCTGTTGATATCGCCTATTCATATGTGAGGTCCATGGGTAATAAAAACGGTGCAATAAGAGAATTTTTTGATCAGAACTTCATCCACCTGCATGTACCTGCCGGCGCTACACCGAAAGACGGACCCTCAGCCGGCATTACCATGGCCCTGTCACTGTACTCTCTGGCCAATAACAAGCCGGTGAAAAATGGTCTTGCTATGACAGGCGAGCTGACGTTAACAGGCAGGGTACTGCCTATTGGAGGCGTTAAGGAAAAGACTATTGCTGCACGCAGAGTAAAGGTCTTCGATCTTATATTCCCCTCAGAGAATAAAAAGGATTTTGAAGAGCTTCCCGCGTATCTTAAAGATGGCGTAAATGCGCATTTTGTCGATTATTTCGATGAGGTTATCAGGATAGCTTTTCCTAAGTAAATTATAATTTAAATTTCCCATCCGCTGAAAATTCAACAATGAATAATGCATGCATGCATGGGAAATATTTTAAATTACCCTGCGGTCGATTTTGCATGCTTTTATCAGCAAATTGTACAATTTTATTTAGATGCAAAATTCATGTATATTTATATTTTATTAAAGAGATGTGTATTTTTATGTATAGGAAAATCACGTTAAAACCAAACGTATGAATTACCGTATAATAAAAACCGGACTGCTCTTCTTCTTAGCTGTCAACTTTAGTTTCATTAATGCCCAGGATAACCTTGATGTACTTAAGTCAAGAAATACCAACTGGCTTAAATTCTCTGATGCGCCTAACTCATTGTATAAACATATTGCTGATGGGGCATATAAAATGCTTGATGATCGTAAGAAAGAAGTATCTGCTATCAGCACACTTGAAGAATGGCAGCTAAGGCAGGATCAAATCAGGAAGACTCTGATAAATATAACCGGCCCCTTCCCTGAAAAAACACCTCTGAATGCTCAGATTACACGAACTTTTGAAAAAGAGGGTTTCAGGGTGGAAAATATAATTTATGAATCACAGCCCGGATTTTATGTCACTTCTTCAATGTATATACCTGAAAAAGCCCCGAATACAAAATCACCTGCTGTAATATATTGTAGCGGTCATACAAATGAGGGTTACAGGAGCAGTACATATCAGCATAAAATAATTAACCTGGTAATGAAGGGTTTTATCGTTTTTGCTTTTGATCCGGTGGGACAAGGAGAGCGGCTTGAATACTATGATCCGGAAACCGGACAATCTGCTTTGGGCGGAGCTACCAGGGAACATTCATATCCCGGAGCCCAGGCCTTCATAACCGGAAGCTCCCAGGCAAGTTATATGATCTGGGATGGTATAAGGGCGGTTGACTACCTTCTTACAAGGAGTGAAGTTGATCCCGGAAGGATCGGTATTACAGGCCGTTCCGGAGGCGGAACTCAATCTTCATATATTGCAGCCATAGATGACCGGATTTATGCAGCTGCACCGGAAGCTTATATAACAAGTTTTAAAAGGCTGCTTCAGTCCATTGGTCCCCAGGACGCCGAGCAAAATCTTTTCAATGCGATCGCTAATAGAATTGATCACGCCGATTTGCTGACTGTCAGGGCGCCTAAACCGGGATTAATGATTACCACGACCAATGACTTTTTTAGTATCCAGGGAGCCAGGGAAGCAGCAGAAGAGATATCGGAAATTTATAAGGCTTACGACAGATCCGGTAATTTTGGAATGGTGGAGGACATTGAAGGTCATGCATCCACCAGAAAGAACAGGGAAGCCATGTATGCCTTTTTCCAGGAGCATCTGAATAATCCGGGTGATCCAACTGACCGGGAGGTTGAACTGCTAAGCGAGGATGAATTAAGAGTAACATCAACGGGACAGGTTTCTACTTCTTTTGACGGGGAAACTGTTTTCAGCCTTAACCGTCACCATGCTGGAATTCTCGTAAATAAACTGAATGAATCCAGGAAGGATCCCGGCAGTCATCTTCCCATGACTGCAGAGCGGGCAAAAGAGCTTTCAGGTTATAAGGAACCTGGGGAAACTGAAGAACCGGTGTTCACCGGGCGAATCCAAAGAGACGGTTATATTATTGACAAATATTTCATGAAGGGAGAAGGAGATTATGCGATTCCATATCTTTTGATGATACCCGAACAATCAAATGGAAAAGCACTATTATATCTGCATCCCTCGGGTAAGGCGGCCGAAGCTTCACCAGGGGGTGAAATTGAATGGTTTGTCAATAGAGGATTTACTGTGCTGACTCCCGACCTGATTGGAACCGGTGAAACGGGACCCGGAGTGTTACGTGGTGATGCCTATATTGACGGAATATCATATAATTTATGGTTTGCATCATTACTTACCGGAAGAAGCATTGCAGGCATCCGTGCAGGTGATATTGTCAGGTTAACCCGCATGCTGGACGGCAATAATTTCAGTGAAATATATGCTCTCGCCAGAGGCGAAGTATCACCAGAGCTACTACATGCTGCGGCCTTTGAGCCCTCTGTTTCGGGAATAGCCCTAATAGAGCCTTACGCTTCTTATCGTTCAATTGTAATGAACCAGTTTTATGATCCAACACTGATACACGGATCAGTGCCTGGTGCACTGAAGTCCTATGACCTGCCTGACCTGGCAGCCGTCTTTGCTCCAGGAAAACTGATGCTGGTAAATGTGACCGGTGCCGGTGTTGAAACCCATAACCAGGCAAAGGTAGATGAAGATCTTTCATTTATAAAAGATGCCTACCGCTTCAGGAATGCTTCAGGATCACTCATGATAGAGTCGGGAGAGGACTTTGACGCTTATTTTTCAAAATGGTTGGTCCCCTGATGTATTTAGCCGGAGCCGTTTTAAAACATCTTTCAAATACAAATATTTTTATTGGTTCATAAATTGATTACCCCTGTCAACACCGGTGAATTTGTAAGCCTTCTTAAAGAGTTACCTGTCATTGATGTAAGGTCACCCGGAGAGTTTGAGCAGGGACATGTTCCTGGAGCACTCAACCTCCCTCTTTTTGACAATGAGGAGAGAAAAAATGTCGGAATAACCTACAAAAAACGGGGCAGAGACAAAGCTCTGCTGGAAGGCCTTGATCTGGCCGGTAAAAAGCTTTCCGGTTTCGTAAATTTTGCAAACCGGAATACAAGAAACAAAAAAGTACTGTTACATTGCTGGCGGGGCGGTATGAGATCTGAAAGCATGGCATGGTTGCTTTCCCTTGCCGGGTATCAGGTTTTTCTGTTGCAGGGCGGATACAAGGCTTATAGAAAATATATTCGTCAACTATGGGAAGAGTCCTGCCGTTTCATAGTCCTTTCCGGCAAGACCGGTTCAGGAAAAACTGAAATTCTCAGGCTTTTAAAGGAAAACGGAAAACAGGTGCTCGATATAGAATATCATGCAAGGCACAAAGGATCCGCTTTTGGTGCACTGGGCGGAGAAGCACAACCTACTACGGAACAGTTTGAAAATAATCTGGCAGAGGAATGGATGAAATTCAATAAGGATGATTATATATGGACTGAAGACGAAAGCCAGACCATCGGCTGTGTAAGATTACCCGATATGCTGTATGAGCAGATCAGGAAAAGTATGGTGATTCTGATGAATCTGCCAAAAGAACTTCGTATAGCAAGATTAGTTAAAGATTATTCAAAAATTCCGAAAACTCTGCTGATACATTCTGTGGAAAAAATTGAGCGGAGACTCGGGGGACAGAATGCCAAGGCTGCCATAGAAGCAATAGAAAATGATGATTTCACAACGGCGGCAGGAGTTATTCTTCACTATTATGATAAAGCATATGAATATAATCTGGATAAAAGAAATCCTGAAAAGATCATTAATATTACTTCTGACATGCCTGATCCAAAATCCAATGTACAGGTTATTTTAGGGAAAATATAACTTCAGAGGTAAAGGATCGCCAATGGTACCAGAATACTTGACTGACCGGAGTTATCTGTTTTTAATCAGGGGACAGTAAATATCTCCTGTTATAAATTGGTTCATAATGAAAATTCTGTACAAAAGTTACCTGCTATGAATAAACCAATCTATCTTGATTACAACGCCACTACTCCGCTGGATGCAGAGGTTAAAGAAGCCATGCTCCCCTTTTTGGATAATGATTTCGGAAATCCTTCAAGTCAACACTATTACGGAACCCGGGCAAGAAAAGCCGTAGAAATGGCGAGGGAACAGGTGGCCGGACTTTTGAACTGCTTTCCCGACGAGATAGTTTTTACCAGCGGTGGTACTGAATCTAATAACTATGCAATAAAAGGTTCGGCATTGCAGAACCGCATGAAAGGATCTCATATAATCACCTCTTCTATTGAGCATCCGGCTGTTAGTGAGGTATGCCGTTTTTTGGAGACAGAAGGTTTCAGGGTTACTTATTTGGCGGTGGACCAGTATGGTATGGTTAATCCACAGGAACTTGAAAAAGCCATCACCCCTGAAACAATACTTATATCTGTCATGCACGCAAATAATGAAGTCGGCACTATACAGCCCATTGAAGAATTGACTGGTATAGCAAAGGAACACGGTATTATCTTCCATACCGATGCTGCACAATCAGCCGGGAAAACAGTTATTGATGTTGGAAAAATGGGCGTTGACCTGTTGTCACTTGCCGGCCATAAGTTTTATGCTCCTAAAGGCGTGGGTGCACTTTTCATCCGCAGGGGAACAAAACTCCAGAAATTGATGCATGGGGCAGATCATGAGCACAATATGAGAGCAGGGACTGAAAATGTGTTGCAAATTGTTGGTCTGGGAAAAGCTGCGGAGATTGCACACAGAGATTTAGAATCTGTTACCCTTAAAATGAGACAAACAAGAGACCAGCTTTACTCACTTCTTGAATCCGGATTGAATAGTATCAAATTGAACGGTCATCCAGAATCGAGACTACCCAATACCCTGAGCGTTAGCTTTCCATTGGTCGAGGCAAACACCCTTCTGACCGCAATGGAGGAGATTGCTGCTTCTGCAGGTGCAGCATGTCACGGAAAGGAAGTTGATATCTCCCGTGTCCTCACCGCCATGGAGGTGCCGGTCGATTATGCCATGGGCACCATAAGGTTTTCTACCGGGAGGTACACCTCCTCTCATGATATTGAAAAGTCTGCTCAGATAATTATTGACACTGTTAAAAAATTGAATCCCGGTTATGGGGAAGCTCAATATTCCGGCTCTGCCGGCGAAACCGTAAGGCTTACCAGGTATACTCACGGAATGGGTTGTGCATGTAAGATCAGGCCTCAATACCTTGAAGAGATACTGAAGGATATGCCGGTATCCCTCAATAAAAATGTACTTATAAGCTCAGTTAACTCCGATGATGCTGCCGTTTACAAGATAAATAATGACACCGCTATCGTGCAGTCTGTAGATTTTTTCACACCCGTAGTTGATGACCCGTATGATTTCGGATCTATTGCCGCAGCAAATGCGCTAAGCGATATCTATGCCATGGGAGCCAAACCATTATTCGGACTCAATATTGCAGGTTTCCCGAGCAACCGTCTGCCGGCAGAGGCGCTTAAATCTATTCTCAGGGGAGCTTCCGATAAATGCCGGGAAGCCGGAATAGAGATTTTAGGTGGACATACTATTGAAGATACTGAACCAAAATTCGGGATGGTAATTACAGGAACAATTCATCCCGGAAAAGTTATATCTAACGCAGGGATGAAACCCGGGGATATTCTTGTGATAACTAAACCATTGGGGACAGGCATAATTTCTACTGCGGTGAAGCAGGGACTGGCTTCCGGGAATTCTTCGGCAGATGCGGTTGATGTCATGAAATCACTAAATGCCGGTGCATCCGGTCTGATGAATAAATTTGCAGTAAATGCATGCACAGATATAACCGGCTTCGGGTTGATGGGGCACCTGAAAGAGATGGTGATTGCTTCAGGTACGAATGTAGAAATTGATTCCGGAAAGGTACCTTTGATTGATGGTACTTTTGAACTTGCAGCTGCAGGATCCATTCCGGGCGGGACCAGAAACAACCTCGAATTCATTGAAGATATAGCAGAATGGTCTGAAGGTATAACAGATTTGATGAAATTGATATTATGTGATGCCCAGACAAGCGGGGGACTCCTCATCTCAATTCCTGAGGATTCGGTGGACGAATTTCTTATCCGGCTGCAAAAAGATCATAACACTACAGGAGTATCTATAGGAAGAGTGAAAGGCTATGAATCCAGGAAAATAACGGTGAGATAAAATTCTTCCTTGTAAAAGCAAAAGAACCAATATCTGAGCAATAACGGACCTTTTAAAATCATTTTTTTTATTGAAGGCCTCTGTCTTTTTGCTGAGGCATGCTCTTTAAATACAGGTCCACATCACTACCATACCTTACTCCCACATCAACGTGAAACCGGGTTTTCTTTTCCATATGGGACCAGTTAATTACCTGGTCATTAACAAGTTTAGAATTTGGCACAATAGTAACCACATTATCCCTTGTCTGTATTTTTGATGTCCTGAGTCCAATGCCAACCACTCTTCCAATCATTTTGTTTTCAAGTTCAATCACATCATTTACCATGACAGACCTTTCAACCAGAATGATAATTCCACTGGCCACATCATTAAAAAGTTCCTGCAAACCAAGTCCGACACCAAACAACAATGCTGCAGCACTGGCAATAAGAATTGACACGCTGAAACCAAAGCTATCTATAAGAATGATTACAACTATAATCCATAATATATATTTAACGATAAGGTAGATTGAGTGAGAAGTGCCGGAATCAAAAACGTTCCTGTTAACCAGCCTTCTGAAGATACGTCTTATGCCTTTAAGGGCAAATACCGTTATCACTATTATAATTAATGCCAGCAATAAATTATAATAAGATAAAACAAAATCCCCGGTTTCAAATAACTCCAGATTGATAAAATCGTTAAAATAATCCCTGATCCTGTCCATGACTATTATTTTAATAATTATGGAATAAAATTAATCAAAATACCGGATATTCATTCTGTACATAATTTTTGCGCAGGAATCAGTGGCCGGTTTTAAATATCATTGAATACTTTTTTATATATTATAATTCGAGTGGGAAAATCATTCGGGTTATCATGTAAATGGAAAATTCCGTTAAATTTGCAGGATATATAAAAACAGCCTGTAAACAGAGCAATTGTCCATGTTATAGAAAAATACAATGGCAATGGCAATGCCAAAACAGGTACCTGAAACATGACGTTCATAAATTAAAAATTGTAACACATTGTTTAACAAAGCCATAATCATACCTTATATCATGAGCAAATTTTCACTTTTCCTGGTAATTACACTTTTTATTAACAGTGTTGCCATTGGACAGACAGATCCTGTAGTTGAGAGGATAATCGAGATCGGGCAGACAGATAACAGGACAATGCATCATCTTGATGTGTTATCAAACCGTATCGGTGGCAGACTGTCGGGTTCTGACGGATATTCAAATGCCGCCGAATGGGCGGCATCCAAGTTCAGGGAATGGGGCATGATAGTAGAATTGGATGAAGCGGGTCAGGTTCCTGTTGGATTTAACCGTGGGCCCTGGTCTGGAAGGATGCTCAGCGAAGAGGGTATGATTCTTCATTTTGCAACGCCTTCTTATACTTCAGGGACCAAAGGTGTCCAAAGAGGCCATGTGGTGCTGGAACCAAAAACCCGGGCAGAGTTTGAACGGATGAAAGGTAAACTTGATGGTGCATGGGTTCTTATTACAGGTACAAATAACGGCTGGCCTGTAGATATTTCGGAAATGGCGGACCAGAGGCGGGAAAACATAATTTTAAGGAATCAGGAAAAAGAGGAGGAGAACAACCGGATACGAAGAGAGAACAGGGCAAAGCCAGAGGACCAGCGGGAGGAGCTTATTCCTTTGGAAGATGAACCCGCACTGTTTTACAGGGAAATGGTAGAAGCCGGAATACTGGGAATAATTCAGAAATCAGCCGTTCCCATCAGGGCATTATATGACCGCAGAAACCTGCATGACATGACATTTGAAAATCTGCCCTCAATACCTGACATCAAGCTTAATGAACATCAATATGATGTTATTGAGCAAATGGCAAAAGAACGTAAATATCTACAGCTTGAATTCAATATCCGCAATCACTTTAAAATGGGACCTGTTAAATACCATAATGTTATAGGAATTATCCCCGGCACTGAATTTCCTGATGAATACGTGATTATGGGAGGGCACCTGGATGCTTTTGATGTGGCAACGGGAGGAGTTGACAATGGTTCTGGTGTAACGCCTGCCATGGAGGCAGCCAGGCTTATTATGGAAGCCGGCGGTAAGCCTAAAAGAACCATTCTCGTCTGTCTGTGGGCTGCTGAAGAATTCGGACTGCTGGGTTCAAAGCACTGGGTGGAAAAGAATGAAGATAAACTTGACCGGATAAGCAACATGTTCAACCGCGACAGCGGTCCCCTGTTAGCAAGCAGCCTTAGCGTTACTCCTGCCATGCGTGAAGACATGGAAAATATTGTGGCTCCCCTGAATGATATAAACCCGGATTTCCCTTTCGAACTCAGGGAACACAGACCACGAAGAAAACCCGCCATGGCTGGTGGAACAGACAGTGGATCATTCGCTGTCAAGGGAGTCCCGGTAATGACATTTGGATTGTCGGATCCGAAAGGCTATGATTTTCAATATGGAGAAATATGGCATACGGAAAGAGACCTTTATAATATGAGTATTGCCGAATACCAGGAGCACACCTCAATTGTTACTGCTATTGTAGTGCTGGGAGTAGCCAATCTTGATCATCTTCTTCCCCGTGAGGGATACTGGGATGAGGATTAACATAATAATTAATTGAAAATCAGCTAATTAATTTTTCATGACTTTCTGGCAAAGTCCCTGCAGGACATCACCGCAACCAAATAATTCAGGCAAATTTCTTTTGGTTGCAGGAATGGCAAAGCAACGGTCCTAAAAAAGTCAGCTTTATCTGAATTGCCTGAATAATGATAATTACCTGCCCGACTGTTTAATTGTAACTATGCCTGCAGCTTTTAACCGGTAAATATAATTTATTATATCTTCAACATCTGTTTCCTGACGTTTCTGTGCATCAAGCATCATCTTTATATCCAGAACAGACCTCTGCCCGTTAACAAGCCTGGCTGCCTCATTGTTATCAAAACGCGACAATACAGGATAATCTGAAAGTGTTTTATCATTCAGACCGGAAAGTTTATCGTTTAGCTTGCCCCTTCCCATTTTGAAGGAACCGGGACTAAGTTCCGGTACGATGGAGCCGGCTTTCTTTTCCTCAGAGGTTAGTTCAATATTTACAGGCAATGTTTCCAGTAATGATGCCTTTGCCCGCATTTGTGATTCTAATGCCATTAGATGAGCTTGTCCGGTATTCTCAATTGTGCCGGTCAGCGCTGCTATATGGTCAGATATTTTGTCCGGTGCTTCTGCAAGCTGAATAACGGATTCCAGGGTTGCTTTTTCATTTAGTATATGCGCTTCAATAAGCCACAAAGCCTTTTTATAAGTAAAAGGAAGGTCATTCGCATCTGACCTGCTGATCATATCCATAGCCACATTAAACTGATATCCCAATCGTCTGGCAGCATTACCCGCGATTTCACCTGCTATTTTAACCGCCATATCATTACCGGCATCAGCAATAGTATATGCTGCTGCTGCTCCAATTACCACCGCTCTTTTTAGCTGGGTAGGATCGGCTTTGTCAACAAGATCGCCTGAAGTGTGATACCATTGATCAGGCCAGGCAATCATCATGACACCCGGAATCCTGACCCCAAATCCATTAAATACTTCATGGTCAGATGAACCATAATGAGTTTCTATGCTGTAATGGAACGGCTCATCTGCACCAAAAGGAGCCACGATCCTGTGGGGGATACTGTTTACTCCCCCCCTGTTATGTACCCTGTCCCTGTTACCCTCTCCAACAAACCTGAAATAATTTTCAACCACATCATTAACATAATGAGCATTGCCAAAAGTTGTCCTCATAAGATTAAAATGAGCATTATGCATCGTCAGCCACTCTCCTACCATATCCATATTGATATTGCAGTATGCATCCTTTATTTCATCAAAGTTCATATCTACCCATGGTCTCGAACCTGAAAATTCCGGTCCCCACCAGAACCTGATGCCTCTTTCAGGTCTGGGAATACGCCCCTCTTCTATAAGGGTATTAAGAACCCTGGCAACCTCAAGAATAGCTGCACCACCCGACTTATTATCATTGGCACCCTGCTTAACCAGTCCCTCGAAAATATGAGCAGAAAAGATTACAGCAGTAGCATCAGGATTTTTTCCGGGGATATACGCCTCTACATTTTGTATCTCATAGGGTTCCATGCTTGTTTCAACCACGGCATGTACCTCAATCTTTTCACCACGGAGAAGCCTTTCTATCAAATACTGTCCTTCACGGATATTCATCTGAAATGCAAAATTCCCGGCAGCACCCTCATCTTGTTGTGTATTCAGCACCGGTCTGATATAACCCTGGGGAATTTGCAAAGGATCAATATAATTCCTTGAATCGCTGATTGAGATAACCCCAGCCGCTCCCTCCCTGGAAGCATTTGCATGCAGTCTGCTTACATTTCCGTGAGCAACAGCTATTTTACCCTTCACATCAATCTCAGAAATTTCTTCTGAAGTCCCGTTCCCTGCCCAGACAAGTTCAGCCGTAACATCTGCATTACCACTGCCCTGCACGAGCTGGAAAGCATTGTCCCTGTAAGATATAAGCTTTTGTCTGCCAGGAAAAACCTCCCATAGCTCACCTTTAATCGCATTCCAGGTAAGATCATTCCCGGACGGGGATCTTTCAATGCGTGCTTCCGGAATCCCGTAAAACTTAAGCTTATCATGGATATAAGCCGATTCGTAGAAGGTGGTTGAGTATTCCTCTGCCCTCCTGTTCTTTGTATATCCACCGGTTTCCATTATAGTTTTGTAGGCTGTCTCTCCGGAAGCTTCGCCAATTATTTCATTCATATGGCTTTCGGATAGCAGGGTCCAGTAATACCATGGCGTATACTGACTGTAAGAAGTCAGAGTTATCATAAGAAACAGAGGGATCAGAAAGATTTTGGCAATTTTGTTCATGAGGATAAATTATGGTTATCAGACTTATTATCTATCTTAAATTTACAACAGCACTGTTTTAGTATTCGGTATTCCACCCGGATAAATGGTCCATCCGGCTTATATTATTAAAAATAAAAATAATGCATGTGAGATCGACGAAGTCAATCTCCCTGGTTTGCTCATGTCATTTTTTTAAAACTTTAGTATCATGAAGATATATTTGTTATAAGGGTTATATTGAGTGTTATATTGAGTGTTATATTGAGTGTTATATTGAGTGTTATATTGAGTGTT
>CAZFOO010000022.1:19094-31570 GCA_964520585.1 uncultured Bacteroidales bacterium | reverse complement strand
GAGTGTTATATTGAGTGTTATATTGAGTGTTATATTGAGTGTTATATTGAGTGTTATATTGAGTGTTTTATTTAGTTGCCGCTTTACCTGTTATTTGTTTAAAATCCTTACAATACAATTAATTCATGCGTTCATAATCATTTGAGGGAATATACCGTTGGATGCACTTCTGGGGCTTATTACTGCCCGTTATCCCTGTTAATGCGGTTTCGATGTGCAAGTTTGTCATTTACAAATATTTCCACAATATATCTTCCTGGCTCCAGATGACCTATATCAAACATTATGGTACCCTGTTTAAAATTCATATATTCATGTAAAGCAAATACGTCACCATCTTTAAGGAATTTAACCTGCAACTTTGAATGGAAAGGCAGGAAAGCATCAAGCTCAATATTTTTTGTGGTCCTTCTGGGATAAAGAAAAAAAGCATTTTGTGAAACAGTAGTATCTTTCTCAGGCTCACTTACCGCATTAAAAGCAAGGAATTGTCCGTTACCACAATCGCTTATGAAATTATGCAAAATACCGCTATCAAGGTCAATGAACCGCAGATATCCATAGCCGTTACCGGGCCTGGCCCAGAATTCCAGTCCATCACCTGATTCATCAGTTAAAAAAAACTCAAATTTGCCGGGTGACAAATTTAATGTATCTGAATATACTTCATTTGGAACGGACTGTTCCGGAGTTCGCTGATAAACAGTATCCCTGTTGCTGTTAATCAGAAAGATATGATTATCCTCCGGTATATTATTTGTTTTATACTGAACTATAAAATTAAGTGGTAACTCTTTAGGTGCATAAAATTCAGATGTCCCGGTATTATCTGAAGTCCACGCATCTTTCCTGCCATTGGGTCTTAACAGCTCTACTTCAAAGGTGTTCAAATCTCTCTTAAAATCAATTTCTCCGGGTAAAACCAATTTTTCGTACTGGTTTGGAGATAAATGCCCTTTCCATGTGTATTCCCGGGTATCAAAACCACGGGTTCCGTATTTGATAGTAAGCTTCTCCAGTGGTTCGCTTCCAAGATTTTTGAATTCAATTACAGGATTAAAGCAGGCGGGGTTTTTACGTGAAAACATATCATTGTTCCCTGGCACGATGATCTTTTCTATGGCTACGTCATGCTTATGGTTTGGTTTTTCATACTGAATAAGATATGCCCCAATTACTTCCCGAGCCTGAATGTTATCTTCTGCAACATATGGCTCCATTAAAAATTCGATAGTGTTAACGCCTGATCCTGCATCAATCCGAATGATATCCGGACTTTGCAAATCGCCGGGACACCAGTGTCCCCGGTCGAAAATCCATGTTCCTCCCTGAGGATATAGAGGATTATATCCACAATCTTTCCACAGATCCCTCCTATCTACTAAAGTATTATTAAACAACACTTCCCGCCAGCGGCTGCAAAATTCACTGCACATCCGCGGCCTGTCGGCTCCATGCCCTGTATGCTGAATTCGGATATGTCCAAAATCTGCAGAATCATCAAATTCGAATTCAAAAGGTTTAAGATGATTCTCAATAGGATCATCCGGTCGTCCGTATGGAAAACTGCCGTTATATATTTCGGTAACAGAAACCGGATTGGCAGATGGTGGCCCATGCAATATTTCAAATTCAATGGTGAGTGCCCAGCCTAATGTTTCAGGTTCATAACCGGAATGCATATAATCAATCTCCACACTGTCACGCAAAAGCATAGAGAAATCAGTTACTTCAACTTCCCATGTAAAACTCCAGTCATCCTTAAAACTACTGCCATACGGAGTTATCATCCGTCCTATTTCAATATCTTTAACATCGCCGGTAACACCGCCCGTACGTCTTAAAAAAATAAAATCAAGATAATCCCAGTGAGCAATGTCCATGGTATCCGGATGGCCCAGGGTAACATGCATCATAATTTTGCGGATATCTGAACCTGCAGAAGGAAATTCGCCCCATGCGGGAAATGATTTGATACCTTTTGAAACATCCGTATTAATGGTTACCCGGTCGTGTGTTTTAACAAAGGTTCTGGAAGCGCTTTGAGAAGATGCAATTCCATGAAGTGCGGCAAATATCAGAATAAAAGAAATCAGATTTTTACAGGAATTCATAGTTGGATTTTTATTTACAACTGTATAAATCGTGTTAACAAAATCCAAAAATACATTTTAAAACTATAATCCTCGCAGAAACTGGTCGATAAAAATTATCGGTATAAACGGCTTTGCAGGAATTTTCCAGATAAATTATATTTAAAACAAATATACGTGAACTTTGCATCTGAATAAAATTGTAAAATGCACTTGCAACAGCATGCAAAATCGACCGCAGGTTAAAATTTTGTAACTTCTTGAAAAATTTTGGATTCTTGTTTATTGCAGGGTAAAAACGCATGCATAAACAATATGAATGATCTTTGAATTGAAAAGCAAAATATCCGGATCTTTTATCAGCAACAGATTGCTGATTATGCTTCGTGCATAAGAATACAACTTTACCAATCAGGAATTATGATTCCTGTATAAATATAAGTCCACCGACCATTTTCCTGCCCCCCTGATAAGAAGGTAAAGACTTCCCAGCCACATGGCAAAATCAGTCCGCATTTCATGAGCCATGCTCCAGAATCCATAGGATTTAAGATCTCTCAAAACAAAAGGACCGAAACTTTCTCCAAAAGCAATGGGGATCTTTGTAGTAACAATTGCAACGGTCATCGTTATTATCATTGCGAAAGCTGCGGGCCTGGTGAGCAATCCGGCAAGCAGGGCGACACCGCATAATATTTCAAAAACACCAACAAACGGACCTAAAAATTCAGCATAGGGAAATCCCATGCTTTCAAACCTTCCCACTCCCCTTGATGCAGGATAAAGGAACTTCTGAATTCCTTCGGAAAGAAAAACGGCACCCACCATTATGCGGATGATTAAAATGGTTTTTTCTGTACCTGTTGCAAATATACTGACCATAGAAGCAGGTTTTCAAGATAAACACTAAAAAACCGTAAAAGTTTATGGCCTTCTATTTAAATTTATTGAGCCAGTCAAAAGCTTTACTTGTATCGCTAAAATATTGGATCCTGGTTTTAATATCCACATCTTCATGAGCAGTTACAGCATCAAAAAATGCATGTGAATGCAGGTTGTGCGGTAAAACAATAGCAACTTTACCGGCCGATATGTCACCATACATTGCAAAAAGAGTATTTTTATACCAGGGTCCGGTATCAGGGGTAATGCTGTAAGAGCATCCTGACATATCAACCAGAAGTTTTTTGGGGGTGGTGTCTGCAATTATTTCCTTTATTTTATCAATCTCCCCTGCATAATCCTTATCCAGTATATTGCCACATTTTTCCCCCCATTCTATTACCATATAGTCCTCACTTTCATCATAATGAACTGCAATAATCTCATTTTCAAATAAAGTGTTATCCATATCCTCAGCGATTTTTTAAAACATGTCCCTGGTCACAGTTAGTTATGTTCAATAATCCAGGTTCTTTGACAATGGCTATACCTATTTATTATCTGACTTCTGGCAGTCCGGACAAATATATGTGCCTCTGCCATTTATAGTTATTTTTTTTATTATTCCGTGGCATGCCGGACATTTTGCTCCTTCTTTCCTGTTGCTAAGAAGAAATCTATCCGGCATATTTTCAGCTTCGGCCCCATGTTTTATAGCTTCTCTTAATACTTCACGCATAGTTTCATACAGTGATTTTAGCTGCTTTTCCTCTAATTTGCCAATGTTATTTTTTGGATGGATCCTTTCCTGAAAAAGTATTTCATCAGAATAAACATTCCCTATTCCCGATATTTTACTTTGATCCATGAGAGCATTTTTAATACCACCTTTTTTTGCACTCATTATTTCATAAAACTCCTCCCATTCCATTTCAAGGGCATCCTGTCCCAATTCATTACCGGAAATATAGTCACCCGGATCACCGGTTATTTCGATTTTTCCAAGTTTCCTTCTTGATATACAGGCAAGTGAATGGTCGTTATCAAACTGGATTATAACCCGGGAATATTCAGGTTCCTGTTTTCCGGCATCAAAATATTTCAATTGTCCTGTCATACCAAAATGCATAACCAGCCAGTTCTGCGATGTACATTTAAGGAAAAGATATTTACCAAGCCGTTTTGTTCCAACAAAAGATTCCCCTTTCAGGCTCCTGGTAATCTTGTTCTTCCCGGATTCAAGCATCGAATCATCCTTGTATTCAATATCGGTGATCTTTTTTTTTAATGCATATTTTTCAGCATATCGTCTGAATATTTCAACATCAGGTAATTCAGGCATGACTAATGTTTTTAATTTTAAATTTCCAATTGTCCTTCAATATGGCCCTGTTATTGCATAAAATCATATGAAACATACCATACACGAAACATTAAATGACGTAAATAAACTCTGCAATTATTGTGCAGCTGTTATTAAATGTCCTCATTGTGCAAAAATGATCACGGACTTTGGGAATATTATTCTACAACTGGGCAATACCTGACCCGTTTATATACTTTCAGGAGATAACATTGAGCTCTTTTTCATATTTTTTTAACTTCTTGTAAATTCTTAAATCTTAATACCATGGATTATAGTGAAATAGTAAAACAATTAGGAGATAAAGCAGAATACCTGCTGGAACATAAGTGCGAGACTCTTCCTAAGGAAGTTCTACATTTACCGGGACCCGATTTTATTGAGAGGGTGGTAACACAAACAAACCGTACCCCGAAAGTATTACGTAATTTTCAGAACATATTTGACCATGGAAGACTCAGAGACACAGGACACTTATCAATTCTTCCTGTAGATCAGGGAATCGAGCATACCGCCGGATCTTCATTTGCACCCAATCCCCTTTATTTTGATCCTGAAAACATAGTAAAACTGGCAATTGAAGGGGGTACCAATGCAGTAGCATCTACATTTGGTGTTCTGGCCTCAGTGTCCAGAAAATACGCACACCGTATTCCTTTTATTGTGAAACTGAATCATAACGAGTTATTAACCTATCCCAATAAGTACGACCAGATTATGTTCGGGAATGTTAAAGAAGCATGGAATCTTGGTGCAGCAGCGGTAGGAGCAACAATATATTTTGGTTCGGAAGAATCAAACAGGCAGATAATGGAAGTCGCCGAAGCTTTCGATTATGCCCATGAACTTGGTTTGGTAACAGTTTTATGGTGTTACCTCCGTAACAACGATTTCAAGAAAGGGGGAGTCGATTACCATCTGTCGGCCGACATGACCGGTCAGGCCAATCACCTTGGGGTCACAATTCAGGCTGATATTATCAAGCAAAAGCTTCCCGAAAACAATGGTGGTTTTAAAGAGATAAATTTTGCAAAAACCCATGAGAAAGTCTACAGTCAACTGACGTCAGACCATCCTGTTGACTTGACAAGATATCAGGTCATTAACTGTTATAACGGCCGGTCTGGTCTTATCAATTCGGGAGGAGCGTCAGCCGGAGAAAGTGATCTTGCTGAAGCTGTAGCAACTGCTGTTATAAACAAACGAGCAGGAGGCATGGGATTGATCAGCGGAAGGAAATCTTTTCAACGGCCAATGGATGAAGGGATAGAGATTCTCAATGCCATTCAGGATGTTTACCTTTGCAAGGAAATTGATGTGGCATAGTCAATAGACCGACTCTAATCACACTTCCGCTATTGCCATAATGTAATATACAAAACAGTTGCACCATATACAGCCATAGAAATAAACCCGTTAAAGAACTGTAAACGGCAGCCATTGAAATAAACCCTTTAAAACCCTTTATACAAATCTGAATCCCACCACAGCTCAGATCTCTGATGCCGCATCCTGGTCAATAAACAAAACAACATTTGGATGGTTCCTC
Source organism: uncultured Bacteroidales bacterium (assembly GCA_964520585.1). GTDB lineage: Bacteria > Bacteroidota > Bacteroidia > Bacteroidales > PUMT01 > PXAP01. The sequence goes on along the minus strand of CAZFOO010000022.1, from coordinate 25,683 downwards.
AAAATAGATGCAGGAATGGTAGTGCTAATCTCAGAGTTCAGGGTTCTGTTAACGGCATCAGCTTTACGCTTGCCTGGCACTACACAACTTATTATCCTGCAATTCATGATGGCCGGGATAGTAAGCGAGACAGCTTCTTTTGGAACGTCCCCGAGAGTTGGAAACCATCCCTCGCCCAGTTGTTGCCTGCGACAGGCTTCATCCAGCTCCACCACCTTAACAAGAAACGGGTCATTGAAATCTGCAACGGGTGGATCATTGAAGGCAATATGACCGTTCTCTCCTATTCCGATACAAGCCACATCCACGGGGTGTTCTTTTAAGAGCTCCTCATATCTTTTGACCTCCTTCTGCAAATCTTCGGCATCGGCATTTATCAGATGCACTGTTCCGGGGCGAACCAGATCTAGAATACGTTCCTTTAAATATTTCCTGAAACTTGCAGGATGCTGATCGGACATTCCTTTATATTCATCAAGGTGGAATACCGTTATCTTTTCCCAGTTAAGTGCTTTCTGTTTCAATTTTTCTAAAAATGAAAACTGTGAAGCTCCGGTGGCAAGAATAAGGTTGGCAGAACCTTTTTCAACTATAACCGCCTCAAGTTGTTTAGCTACAAAATCAGCAGCAGCTTTACCCATCGTGGTTTCTTCATCATAAACGTTGACTTTGATCCCGTCTTTATTAAAAGTCCGTGTTAATTTTCCCATATCTTAATAATTTATTTTAGTTTAGAAAAATCCTACTATTGCAAAGTAGGTAGTTATTATTGAAAATATAATTACAGCAATAAGCCCGATATTCATTCCCAGTGAAGGAATATGGGTATTCATAAGTTTTCTTCGGTTCAGCAAAAGAAAAACGGGAATAGCGACAGCCGGCAGTATTGTTGCCTGAAAGGCCTGAGAAAGGACCATCAGTATTGGAGGAGTTTGTTCAATCAATAAGGATCCAAAAGCAAATAGGAGTCCCCCGAAAATCAAAACCCTGAACATAGGAGATCTGATATCACGCGATCTGCCCGTATAATCAGCTATCAACCAGGGAGCAATAAGCACAATAGGAAAAACAGTTGACAGTCCGGCCCCTGTAATACCTAGTATCAAAAGGAAAGCAGCTGCCCGTCCACCAAGAGGTTCGAACAGCCTTATCATTTCGAGGGTGTTATCAAGTTTTAGTCCCATGATATGCAAAGTGCCTGCTGATACTGCCATAATTACCCCGCTGAGAAAAAGCATCATGAATGCAGAGGAGAAAGCATCCCTTTTTTCAGTTTTAAGGTTTTTAATGGTCCACCCCTTTTCCGCCACTACTGTACTTCGCATAATAAATACGGCAGCAGAACATGTGGTGCCCGCCATTGCGGCAACCAAACGGAAAGCACCCTGAGTTTCCGGTACACCGGGAATCATCCCTTCAAAAATAGCAGAAAAAGACGGTCTCACCATAAAAAACACAGCGATAAAGCACAAAGCCATCAGGATTACAAAAACGGTCAGCACCTTTTCAAAGAACTTATATCTTCCGATCCATAAAAGGGAATAAAGTAATATTGCAAAAACAAGAATGATCCAGAATGTATCAACCACCAGGGCACGGGTGCCTGTCATGAGTCTGATGCCCTCCTGTACAAGTTCAGATACTATACCCATGATCCCCATTAAAGCAAGCAATTCTCCGATGATCAGGGTTACAATGATGTAAAATGAAAGAATTTTCCCCGCTTTAAACGAAGTTTTAATATTGAACAAGGCGGTATTACCTGAAACCAGAGTCATTTGCCCATATGCGACCATAAGTATATAAGTAAATACGCAAGACAGCAGCAGCGCCCAGAATAAGGTCATGCCATATTCAGCACCTGCTTTGGCCATAGTAGTTATACTCCCTGTGCCTATATTATATCCAATCAGAAATAATCCCGGACCTATTGCACTGAGGGCAATCAGCAATTTTTTTCCAATTTTTTCAGACATGGTTCTGATGTTTATTGTTTGGATTCATAAACAACTTCACCTGCTACAATGGTCTTAACAACAGACATTTTGTGATTTTCCAGTTTAAATAGGATCATGTCTGCCCGTTTACCGGGTATAATTTCGCCCCTGTCATTCAGTCCGTATAAACTGGCGGGATTGGTACTTGCCATTTTAATTGCCGTAGCAAGATCACATCCGGTAACCTTCATGACATGACCTATGCCCTGAGATAATGGCGATGCTGCACCACTTAATACATTTTGGGCAGGATATACTATTACACCTTCTTTTTTAAGTTCAAGGGTATCTCCGACGGTATTTATATAATACCCCGGCTCGAGGCCTCCAAGCGAGCTTACATCGGAGGTCATAATTATATTATCAGGACCTTTAGCATTGTAAAATACTCTTATCTGTTCGGGCAACAGGTGAAATCCATCACAAATAATGCTTATGTTAATTCTGTCATCAGAAAGCTGTGGCCAGAGAGGATTCCTGTGACGGTTGATAGTATTGGCAAGTCCGTTACCCAGATGGGTGGCAATTATTGCTCCCCTGTCTATGGCTTCGGTAATCTGAGCTGAGGAGCCGTTATGATGTCCCAGTCCCACCTTAATTCCCAGCTCATGACACTTTGAAATAAAATCCATAGCTCCGTCAATATCGGGAGCAAGGGTTACCTGCAATATATTATTATTGGAAGCTCTGTATAGCTCCATAAACTCATTCCAGTCCGCTTTACGCACATGTTTAAGCGGGTGGGTGCCCCTGTGTCCGTCCTCCGGCGATATATAAGGTCCCTCCAGATGAAATCCGGCAATTGATCCGCGAGAAGCAGGGGATTCCTTGGCTTTAGCCAGCAAAGCAAAGTTTTTCATGAAAATATCATGATCATTTGTTGTAAGCGTGGGCATATAGGTTGTGATTCCTGCCTCCCAGAATGAAGTGGTAATAAGATTGATACCCTCAATAGTGAGTTCACTTCCGGTATCCACAAAAGAAACACCCATAAAGCCGTTAACCTGGTTATCGATCAACCCTGGGGCTATATATATTTCTTCATGTCCTTCCGGCAATTCATCGAGTCTGATGATGCCTGATATCCTGCCGTCAATATATTCAATACGAACAGGAGTATGGTCCAGATAAAAAAGTCCTTCCACACTATTTTGCGAATAAGTAGGAGTGTTTACCCCCATAGAAAGAATCAGAAAAACCAGTGAGATATATTTTTTCATAATCCGGTCGATTTACATTTATTATTAAATGACAAATTAATACTGGTATATTCTCAGTTTTTTTTAGCAACAGGCTTTAGATCTGTCAAATCGGATATCTTTACCGTTTTGCCGGACTCGATACTGTTGCGGGCTGCTATACCTATAAGTGCTGACATCACACCATCACGTGAACCGGCTGATTGCCTGAAATGATCAGTTGAATCAGGATATCTGAAAAGGTGGTCTTTAAGCTGCGGATCCGCCCCTCCGTGGCCTCCTGACCGGGGCAGAACCTTTATGGTCTTTATATTTCCAAAAATATTCATTATGGTTATCTCCTGATAAGAGTAACTTTGGTCCCATTGCTGACCTATCCAGGCATCGAGCCTGCCTTTAGTTCCGTTTATTGCCACCCGGTAGCCTTCATAGGGAGAAAAAGCAGTAAGGGAATAACTAACGGGCACCTTATTGGCATACCTGTACTGCACAGTCATGGTATCATAAATGTCTATCTCTTCTCTAAAGACACAACCGTCACGAAGGTAACCGTCATACTTCTCATGATCAACATACAGTCGCATCATCGAAGAACTCCGGGTGATATCCCAGTAAAATTTGCAATCTGTCTTATGGGAACAAGTACGGCAGTGAGTATGATTGAACGGGCTGTTTTTTTGACCGTAAAAATCGAGTGATCCATATGCAAATACTTCTTCCGGTTCGGAGTTCACCCAGTAATTCAAAGTGTCAAAATGATGGGTAGCCTTGTGGACCAGCAGAGTTCCTCCAATATCCCGCAGGCCATGCCAGCGGCGGAAATAGCTTGCTCCGTGACTGGTATCCAGATACCAGTTGAGGTTGACCGATTTTATCTCTCCAATTTCACCTGACCGGAGAAGTTCCCATATTTTACGGACATATTCCTGATACCTCATATTGAATGTTACAATTACCCTGTTTCCGGTTCGCCTTTCTGCATCAAGTATAGCCTGACATTTTTTTTCATCCGTAGTAAGCGGCTTCTCTGATATAACCTTGAGTCCTTTTTCCAATCCTTTAATAACGAACTCATCATGGGTTGCGTCTGTGGTTGCTACAATTAAGATGTCTGCACCGACCTCTCTGAGCATTTTATCAAAATCGGTATAAACAGGGCAACTTACCTTAATTAATTCCCTGGCATATTCAACCCTTCCGGGATTGATATCACACAATCCGGCAAATTCAATAATATCGGAATACTCTGCAATGACTGAGGTGCCAAACATACTTGTTCCCCGGCTTCCGGTGCCTACAAGAGCCAATCTCTGCTTCTGCCTGTTCAATCCGAAAGTCTTGACGGGTGTTGCCAGGGCAGCGGCAGTAAGAGTGGCAGTATTCTTGAGAAAAATTCTGCGGTTTATTGTTTTCATTTGCAGTAATTAAGGTTTATAAACTAGTTGTTGATCTATAACCCGGGAAATTGCTATCAAGACTAACCAATTACAATAGTAAGATATTAGCAAAAATTTTACAACTTATTTGCTATAATTCGACACTTGCTTAATTAATATAAAAAAAAATACCCACGCCAGATTGACGTGGGTATAAAACTATACACAAAGTGATAAATAAAAATCTATATATATTAATGGTCGTGGTGATGCTCGTGATGATATTCCCGGGCATCTTCATAGGTTTTATTCACAGTACCAGCAGGATGTTCCATTGGAGAATAAATAGTGTATAATTTCAGATCAGTATTCCCGGTGTTAATTACCTGGTGCCAGTATCCCGCAGGAATAAAAAGAGCCCAGTCGTCCGAAACATTTTTGTCAAAGTCAAGATTATCTTCTGATTTCCCCATGCGAACGCGAGCTTCACCCTGTTCGATTCTGATAAACTGGTCCAGACCATCATGAATTTCCAGGTCGATTGTTTCCCCAGGCTTAAGAGACATAAGCACCATTTGCATATGTTTGCCTGTCCATTTTGTCGCTCTGTAATTGTCATTGTCAACTGTGGCTTCCTCAATATCAAGTACCCATGGCATATTGCCCATGTCCTCATGGTGATCCATGGCTGTTTTTTGTTTATCTGCTTCCGGTTGATTCTCAAATCCGGCGAAGATCATAAATACCAACAGCCCGGCTGTGAATACATAAATGCCTTTTTTAGTAATAAAATTTTTTATCATAATTCTCCTCCCGTTTTTTTTTGTCACTATTATTAATAATAAATAATCATTTAATATATACAAGAGATTACAGTCTTTGTTCACATTAAAGCAAAATATAAAAAAATTTTTAGTCTATCATAAAACTAAAAATATTTTAGAGGTGGATATTTCCAGGCAGGTCTGTGCCCGAAAGGCTAACCATCACCGAATTCAGGATATAATTACCAATATCCACAAAAAATTCTCACTTAAGCAGAAATAATACCCCCAATCAGATTGTGCGGGGCAGCAGATGATTGTTTGCCATTATTTTTACCTGGCAAGTTCCTCTATCAATTTTTGGCTAAAAGCCTTCAAATCTCCCGGATTGCGTGAAGTGATCAACCCGTCATCAAAAACAACCTCTGAATCTATCCATTTAGCTCCTGCATTCTGAACATCTGTCTTTATAGAATGGAAAGAAGTCATGGTCCGCCCTTTAACAACTTCCGCTTCAATAAGTAATTGAGGTGCATGACAGATGCTTGCTACAATTTTGTTTTTATCAAAGAAGCTCCGGATAAAAGCAACTGCCTCATCACTTCTTCTTAATTTATCAGGATTGATGACCCCTCCAGGCAGAACAAGAGCATCATAATCATCGACATTTGCATTCTCAACCGTCACATCTACCGCAATTTCCTTACTCCAGTTACCATGGTTCCATGCCTTGATTTTACCTCTGTCTTTAGAAATTACGAAAACCTCTGCCCCATTTTTCTCAAGTTCTTTTTTTGGTTCAAATAATTCCGATTCTTCAAATCCGTTGGTAGCCAGTATAGCTACTTTTTTTCCATTTAATTTTTCCATGATCAACTTATTTTACGTTATCTAAAATGATTAATTTATCTAAATTATTATTTGGATTGTCTTTTATAATGTGACTTCAATGGTAACACAGACCTTTGCCACAGACGATATGTAAAAGCAAGTCTTATCATCCGGATATCTTGTTGTCTGGATGCAAACAAAAATCCATTAATAAACAGCATGAAAAAAGTCTGCCAAAAACCAATAAAATTACCCATGTATATGTATATAGCAGATTTACTGAAGAATAACAAGGAAGCGGCTCATTATCCGTTTACCATATAATGAAAGTTAATTCTGTTTAGTGGAAATATGTGGATATATTCCACATATAAGAAAGCCATAACTTTGTCTTAGACAAATAACAAAATTTCGGCTCTTAG
>CAZFOO010000022.1:15316-18994 GCA_964520585.1 uncultured Bacteroidales bacterium | reverse complement strand
CCACTGTTCCTTATAATAAGACTGTGTGTAAAGGAAAAATCACCACTGTTCCTTGTAATAAGACTATACGTAAAGTAAAATCATTCTTCCTTCGGAGTACCGGGAAAATGTTTTTCATTACTTCCGGCAACTAAACGGAAATTCTCGAAATTTTTCCCTTTAAGATGAAGTTTCCATTTATCAATTAAAGGTTGTTCCATTTTAAGTTCCCGGTACTCGTCGGGACTCATTATTGGAATTCCTTTTACGATAGGATAAATCCGTTTACATTCATCGCAGGTAAGAAAACCATCTATTATATTATGGTCAATATCCTGGGTAATTACAGTAAGGTCTATTTCTGCCCTGTCAAAAGGACAGCATAATTTTTTTATAGTCTGCAGTCTCATATCTCTTTTGATTCTAAGTGCTTTAAATATTTTTTAATAGATTCACCGGGCGAACCGGAATTCATAACGCCTGAAATAACTGCTATTCCATCAAAAGATAAATCGCTTAGCTTATGCATATTTTCCGGTGTTATACCCCCTGCCAGAAAGATTGGTAATGTGGTTATCTTTTTTGCCTCCCGAATTGTTTCGAATGTAATAAGATCGCAACTATTGGCTGTAGCAGAAGGGAAAACAGAGCAAAAAGAAATATAATCCATATTATTTTCATCTGCCCAACGAACCATTGAAAGGTCGTTACTGCATGTTAAACCTGCAATAAATTCTCTTTCTATCTTACTTCTTATTTCTTCAAGATCTTCTGGTACATGGTCAAAATGAACACCATCCAATCCGGCTTTATTGATCCACTCCCATCTGTTATTGATGAGTACAGGCACTTTCTTTTCATGACAAAACCTGGTTATGGTGTTAATCAACTCTGAATTATCTTGTTGCGAAGAGAAATTATCCCATATCTGGACGACAGAAATTTTTTCCTTCAATACTGATTTGAGTTTGCCGGTAAGAACAGTCTCATCTAATGAGGGATCTATAACCAGATAAATCCCACCTCCAATTTTTTTCTTTTTTTCCATTATTTCCAACCTTCACTATAAGCTTTAAAGAACGCGGACCAATATGGATCTTCTTCCATATAAATCAGATCCTTTTCATCACCATTCTCAATAAGTTTGATACCATATTCTTTTTCCATGATTTCACCAACAACTGAACAGGCTATGTTTTTTTTGCTCAGCCGCTCTTTTACCAAAGATACTTTATCTTTTGTGCAGGTAATGATCATTGAACCAGCACCTATACTGTGACGGGGATCTATTGAAAAAAGTGAGCAAACATCTTGCTGTACCTTTCCAACAGGTATTTGTTCATCAATGATCCGGGCGCCATTGCCCGATGCACTGGCAAGTTCATATATAGCTCCCAATACTCCACCTTCCGTAACATCATGCATAGCAGTTACATCATTTTTCCCGTTTTGAACTTCAGCTGCTGCAATAGCATCTTTTAATGATGATGTTTGATAAAACAACCCGCATGCATCATGATAAGTTTCATTACCTGATTTGTTTTTTACGGTTTCAGGAAAGCTCATTGCAAGAATAGCAGTAGAAGAAAGTGCACATTCTTTCGTCACCAAAATTACATCGCCCGGTTTTGCGTTCCGGGAAATCAGCAACCTGGATTTAGGAGCCACCGTAATAAAAGTGCCTCCACCGGCAATGGTGGAATTTTGTCCTTCGATAAAACCGGTATGACCTCCGGTAATGGCTATACCAATGGAAGCGGAAAATTTATGTATATAATCCCAATAAATTTTAAAGTCGTTTTTGGAAAATTTTGCCGGTAGATTTAATACAAATTGTCCGTACATCGGCGCAAATCCAGTTGTTGCCATATCATTGGCCAAAAGATGAACAGACAGCCAGGCAGATTCTTCCAGACCGAGTGATGGAATAAGTGATAAAGGGTCGCTGGTTACTGCCATTGCCATATCTCCCTGTATATCAATTACAGAGACATCAACACCAAAGCCAGGACCGGCAATTACTTCATCCCGTTTATTTCCGCATTTGACCTGAATAATATCTTCAAATAACCGGTGATCTATTTTTCCTAATTTATCTTTCACTTATACCTAATCATTTAATTTAACATAAAGTGCGAAAAAATCACCATAAGGTAATCCCCATTGTTGCACGGGAAACCATTTTGGGAGACCTGTACAGGTCCATTCAATAGAATATTGCCTGCCTTTAAGTGCCAGCATAATAATATCGGTTAATTTTTGGGGAGTATAAAAAGTAGCAGTGATATAAAAAGGATTTTTCCCGAATATTTGCTGAACACGTCTTCTCAAAACTTTAGGTGAATTTTTATTCATCATTCCCATTGCGATACCATGCTTTGCAACTCTTGCTGCTTCACGAATAACCTTTACGGGGTCTTTGTAATATTCAAATGTGGTTATAAATGCGAGGGCATCATAGGTATTATCCTTAAATGGCATATGATGAGAATCTGCCATTACCAGATCGCCATCAAACAAATGTATTGCCTGAGACAGCATCAGTGGTGAAATATCACCTCCGGTAGCTTCTATTCCGATTTCCTTCCACCATCTGGTAAATCGAGTAGTTCCACAACCAAATTCAAGTAATGTCTTTACACGCTTGTCTTTGGATACAAGCTGTTCCATTACCTTTTTTTGCCATATTTCAGCTCGTTTATACCTACCTTCATACCATTGTTCATATGTATCGGTATGTTCGCGATTGAAAAACCATTCAGGCCTGTTTTGCCAGTTCTGATGGTATTTAGGAATTAATTCATTAGAAGTTTTTGTTATTTCCATTTTACATTTTATTTAAAATAAAAAATCCACCCGGTTGAAATCTTCAAAAGGATGGAGTATAAAATGGATCATCTTAAACTGCATCCCTACGTTGGCATTATCCAAATCAGGTACCGGGTATTATCTCAGCCTTGCTTAAGCACCCCGTGCATTTTGAATTACAAATATACATAAAATTTTATCAACCTGAATTACACAAGCCGGATGATAAAATTAACTTTGCCGATTACACATACTGCGTTAAGTGCTTTTATAAATATTGACCGGATATGTAATCATGGGAAAGCAGAATATATCAGACCGGTAATAGATCTTCAGTTCATTTTTTATTAATTTCCCCTGTTATAGGGAAACCTCTTATTGAGGGCTGCTTCACGATAGGAAAATATTTCATTTAATTGCTTTCTAATAAAGATCGCATTTGAAATATAACCCAGAAAAGAAAAAGGCGGAGTATATGATACAATATCGGTCATTAATATCCCCTCCTCTTGTTGTTCGATAAAATGCTGGTGATGCCAGAAAGAATAGGGTCCGGTTCGCTGTACATCAATAAAATATTTATTTTCAGCTATGTGCGTTATTTCACTTACCCAATTCAGGGGAATTCCCAGGAAAGGTCGCACCTTATAATGTATAAGCATTCCAGGATACATATTGTCGGGAAGATTGTCCGATACAATTTCAAAACCCATATAGACCGGAGTAATCTCTTTCAGATTCCGGGGAGATGATATAAAATCCCAAACCTCATCAAGGGATGCACGAATAAACTGGGTTTTTTTAAGCTGATATAATGCCATAAAGTAATTATAAAAGAAATTATTTTATCTTAAAAAGCCGTTTCCTTCGGGAGAATTCATTTCCTGCAGG
>CAZFOO010000022.1:0-15216 GCA_964520585.1 uncultured Bacteroidales bacterium | reverse complement strand
TTGGACTTTCTGTTGAACCTGATATTTCCATTATCCTCTTTTGTAAGTTTGTAATTAATACGACCGGCTATATATTCAATTTCCTGTAGTATAGAGCTAAAGTCATCAAAATCACTTATAATTAAAACACCTTTCCTGTTTATGCGGGATTGGATGATACCATGAGCAACCGGGTATCCTATAAAGAGTATCCATGTATTGCTGAAAAGGGTTAGAAATGAAATACCTAATATTAAAGATATTAAGTAACCCAGACCATTCACTAATACCAGCGTGAATAATGTCATAATTATTGCATCACGGACAGAAATCTTTAGTAACTTTTTCTCTACTTTCATTGTGTATTTTCCATTAATGTGAAGGATAAATTTAAATCGTGCAAGATAAATTTGTTAATAAGCTGAAGATAATTTAACATCTAAATCCAGATACTTTAACATAGTTAAAGGTGAAAATGTTTAAAGATATCAATTCACAGGAATTTATCTTCCACTGCAAGGGATAAAATCCTGTTATCTCAGTGTCACAATCTCAACAGAAACAAATTTAGTGACGGGAAGCAGAGAATAAAATTGATAACTGCTGTTAATTCAAACCGGACCTTATTAGTTAATCTTTAAAACCTGTGTCCTGGTATGGTAATGTCATGGCGAGGCTTTGCCTGAAAGGCAATATGAATAAAAAATTCGCGATGGATGAAAAAATCTGGGCTAAATAGCTTCCTATGGTGGTTGATAATCCGATTGCAGCGATTTTTTTACTCCACCGCGGAATTGATGATTTTCCAGGCTCTGGAAATATCTTCCACCTTAGTTGTTCGTTGACCTATTGCCATCCTTATTGTATAGTGACCGGAAAGAATTGTGTGGGTGAGGTAAATATTTCCATCATCATTTATTTTTCTCAGAAGTGTTTTGTTGAAGTCGTTTAAGTATTCTTCCGTCTTAAATCCATCATTCCAACGAAAACAGACAAGATTTGTACTTACCGGAGCCATTAGCTCAAATTCATCGGATGAGTTCACCCATCCGGCAAATAAATTTGCCATCTTTATATGGTCACGGACTATTTTCTGTAACCCGTTAACTCCATATTCCCTTATTACAAACCATAGTTTTAATGCCCTGAAGCGTCTTCCCAACTGGATTCCCCAGTCACGATAATTATTAACCTGATCATCGCTGGAAGATTTCAGATATTCAGGATTAATAGTCATGGTCCTTATCAGAAGTTCAGAATTTTTTACATAATAGGCTGAGCAGTCAAAATTTGTAAAAAGCCACTTATGTGGATTAAAAACGAAAGAATCCATATATTCAGCACCTGCCAGTAACTCACTTTTCTCTTCGAGAATGGCTGCAGTGCCAGCCAGAGCAGCGTCGACATGAAGCCATATGCCATATTCCCTGCATAATTCTCCAATTTCCGGCAATGGATCAATAGCAGTGGATGAGGTAGTTCCGATAGTTGCCACAACACAGGCAGGTTTCATGCCTGCTTCAAGATCATTAATAATTGCCTGCTTTAGCTTATCCGGTCTTAAGGCATAATTTTTATCTGTTTGAATATAGCACATATTATTTTTACCATAACCGGCTATCTTCATTCCTTTCTCAATGCTGGAATGAGCTTCCTCCGAAGCATAAACCCGAAGTTTTTCATTCAAACCTTTGTCGTTGGAAGAAAAACCTGTGGCAACTTCCCGTGCTGTAAGCAAAGCACAAAGTGTAGCTGTTGATGCCGTATCCTGGATCACTCCGCTCAGTCCTTCCGGCAAACCAAGCATTTGACGTAACCAGTTAATAACCACTTCTTCCAGTTCGGTAGCAGCCGGAGAGGTCTCCCATATCATGCACTGGGCTCCGAGACCGGCAGTTAGCAGCTCTCCAAGTACCGAAGCCGGACTGTTATTTGCGGGAAAATAAGCAAACCACCCTGGATGCTGCCAATGAGTAATTCCAGGCAAAATTATTTCCTGAAAATCTTTCCAGATAACGGACATATCCTCACTTTCAAAAGGAGGCTTCCCGGGAAGCCTGGATTTAATATCTCCCGGAGTAACAGTTGATTTTACAGGGTATTTCCTGACATTATCAAAATAATCAGCTATCCAGTCCACAAATTCATATCCATATTGCCTGAATGTTTCTTTATCCATATATAAGCTTTAAACTAACCCAACAGAAGTACTTATTACATAATTCTTTACGGATCTTTCTGAATTTTTAGCATGATTTTTAAGATCCGCGTCCTCCGTTAAACGATATGACATAAATATAGACTTGTCAAGACCTGGCATAGGCTTGTTCCAAAGGAGTATATGCAAAAAATTATAAATCAGGATCTATTTAAACAGTGATCTGATTTCATTAAAACCCTCCTTAAAAGAATCAGAAGCTGAGGAAAAGGCTTTTTTCGATTCCTCCCATTTTGCTTCAGAGGCTTTTTCAAGATCCTGGTATTTTGCCTTCAGATCATCTCTTTTTGCCTTCAATTCGGCAAGCTTTTGTTTATATTGATCCATTTCTTTACTCCTCTCCTCATCTTTTTCATTTTTTACTTTTCTGGTCTCAAGTTCTTCAATTTCTGAAAAAATCTCATCTATTTTTTTCTTTGCAAATCTTTTAAATTCTTCTTTTTCCATTTTATCAAAGTTTAAATATTAATATTTATCCTGTAAAAAACATGAAATCATAATTTTGTCAAGAAGTTACAAAATTTTTTCAAATCCTTTTTCACATTATTATCATTCCATTAGCGTTATCAAATTCTTATAATACCTGAATTTTATAAGTTCCAGGTAAGATTATTTCAGGGCACTGAATTGTAAATTTAAAAAAGTTACCTGAGGAAAGCATTAATATGTAGAAAGAAATTTGCTCTGGCTGGTTTAACCAAGAATTTTTTTCGGGCAGTCCCGGCAGCACAATCAACGCGATAAAGGTGGCCTGTTTATAAGTTAAACTAAAAACCAGGCTTTAAATGTTTTGAATAGACTATTCGTTTATTTTAATCCAGAAAGAACCTCCGTGTTTCTCCACCCCATTAAGATTTTGATGAATAACCCGTTCCAATCTCAAAATACCTTTTCGGCCTGAGTTCTGTCAGTAATGTGTAAATACCTCTTATATCAAGTCCTGGCAAATATTTATTGTTCCATGTTGGCTTATCCCGATCATTTTCACTGTTTCTCGTCTGGATTGACCATATAGATTCCTTTAATGAAAGAGTTTTATCTATTAATTCCTTATATCTGTTCCGGTTTGAATTAATATTTTTATATAATTCCTGATGAGCAGGTTGACTATGTTTGTAGCGGGGACTTAAATTAACCTTGTGCTCTAAGAAAAGATTTTGAAACCGGGGATTTAAAAATCTGTAAATCTGTTTAATCATAAATATAATATTTAATGATTAGAGCATTTTACCATATTATATCAGATTATGAACTTGATTTATCAAATACTGTTTATGAAGAAATACCTTATTCTGCATGCTGTTCCATTGCTCTGCCTGTCTTTTGTAGCGGATATCCGGATTTCCAGCAAATGTTCATTTTCTGACAATTCATCCGATAAAATATAATACCATGGCAGATGCAGCTGGCGACTCCATTTAGTAAATAAATTCAATTCAATCCAATCCTTTTCATCTATTCTGTATTCAATAACACCTGCATCGTTCCCGGCAGCAACTACAATTCCAATGACTGAACCTTTGAAGTTAAGCTTAATTAAACTTCCGGGATTATCACTAACCAGCATTGGTACATCGACAAAACCAGGTCTTGTATTTGTCCCGTCTTTTGGATTCCATGATTTATCTATATTCCAGCCTTCGGATAATATTGCCGCATCAATATCAACTAATGAACCCTTATCATATGCGAATTTATCAATCTTATCAGGCAATTTGTGTGAAGATAATTTTTCTCCGGAATAAAACTGATCCGGATATATCCCGGAGAGGAAGCAGATAATAGATCTTGCATATATTCCCTGGCCAAAAGGAGACGGATGAAGATCCCTGAAATCATCCTTCCAGCTGAATTCACCATTGTTTATCCGGTCAGTAACTTCTTTGGCAAGATTAATTGTTGAAATTTGGTAATGTTCAGCAACCAGGTTGTGATTCATGATGACTTCAGGTTCGATCCCTTTATTATAATCTTCGATCTTATCAGGATCTGCAAAATGCATTATTACTATATCAATATCGGGATTTGACATTCGCAAATGTCTTACAATACCTTCTAAAGCCCTGATTTGTTCATCTGGTGTTCTTCCGTTGACAGCATCGTTTACTGCAGCTTCCTGGAATAGCAGATCGATCTTTCCTGCTGATAATATATCGCGCTCAAGCCTGAAAGCTGACGGTGTGCTCCCCATTGATGGAATGCCCGCCGGAATAAAATCAAATTCTGTTTCAGGAAACCTGGTTTGAAAATATTCGCAAATACTGTCGCGCCAGCCGGAATTATAGGTTATTGATCCTCCCAGAAAAGCAATACGTCCGGTTTTTTCATGCTCAAATTTAGTGAATGAATTCCGGAGTCCACTTCGTAATTGATGATAATCGGAGGCATCTAAAGGTTCACATTTATGTGTCTGATACTTCGGAGAATCATCATCATGAGAGATTTGAGTAGAGAAATGATCAACTTCATTTCCATTGAAATCATTAATCCAAGTTGCTTTTGAAGAACTTATATCCATCTGCCCATGTTGACCGGATAATGAAACAGACATAAATAGAAAAAGAATAAATACTAGTTTGGCAACTATCCAATTTGCTTTCAATATTTACAGGAATTTATTTTCAGACCTGAATGTCTTTAAATTTTGTGTTATCTGCCTCTCTGCTTCTGAATCAAATTAATATATTAAGGTACCTGTTACTATCTGCCAGCTTCATTTAAAATATCGGTTTTTCTCTTTAAGTATTTAAGAATCAGATATATTATTATAGTTGCAATGCTGGAACCAATAAAGAAATAATTGAAACCTGTTTCCTGTTTTATCATTTCCCCGGAAATGTCAAAAAAGCTGAATATAATGAAGATTGCTGCAAGTCCGTTTTTTTCTTTTTTAAGTACTTTTTTCCAACTGAAAGATAAACCAGGCTTTTTAAAATTTTTAAAACTTGGCAAGAACGCAGGAACTTTTTTTGCCCATTCAATAAACTCATCAGCAAATTTTCTTCTTAAGAACTGTTCCTCTGCAAACATGATTCTCTCGTAATAAATCCAATAGAACAAGCAAAATGATATAACAAACAAGAAATTACCTGTGAGTAAAGCAGGACCAAGCCACATAAAAAAATTACCTAAATACAGAGGATGTCTTACCAGGGAATAAATACCACTGGTATTTAATGTGTCAGCCAGCTGCCCTTTAACATTCCGGCCGGAGGTGTTCTTGGGTGTATACCCTACTGTATAGGAACGTATTGCAAGTCCGGTTAAGCTAATTAAAAGGCAAAATATCTCATAAAGAAATTCATGTGGAGTATTCTTTAAAAAAAATGTTTCCGGATATATTTCTGTTCTCAGATAAAAACCAAAACCTATAAATAAAATGATCAAGGGAAGTATACTCCTGTATCTGAAAAGCCATACTCCTTGTTCTTCCAATTCCTCCTGTAACGCCATATTGATAAATTTTTATTGTATTTGAAAGTTAAATATTCATTCCGGAAATATAGTAAAAAAAAATGCTAAAACCGGGCTATCTGCTGCCAATTCAAGAGGCGACTATAATAGCTGTTTTTGGCAGGTAAATTCTTATATAGGACCTAAAAAACCTGAATAATTAAAACTAAAATAGTGTCAGTTCTTTAAAGGTTAAAGCAAGATAGATAAAAAGATACCAGAGAAGTTATTTTATTATAAACCCGGTCAAATCGTTTTTCAATATATTTTCCAATTCACTATAATTTTCCTTGCGTGTTTCTGCAAATAAATAACCGAATATTGGATATTTATTAATATCGGTTTTTCTCATCTCCAGGATTTTTTCAAATTTGGATGCCAGTTTATCATAATCAAAACCTTTGATATTTTTCGCCTCAATACTCTTAGGTTTATCCATGATTACAAGGCTATATATTTTTCCTTCCTTATTGGTGAGAATATTTTTCCAATCCGGTTCTTTTGCTTCCATAAGATATTCATATGGATTTATCCCATAGGCATAGTAAGCGATATCGGTGGTACACCATCCGGCAAATCTCACCGGATTAATTTCTATTGGTATTATGGTATTATCCTTAACCCTTACTTCAACATGCAGAGGAAAATTTTTCATGTTTATCATCTCTCCTATTTGTTCAAGAAATGATTGAAATCTTTTTTGATATTCTTCAATAATTTCTTTTGATGTGATGTAAAGTCGGTCACTTACATCTTCTGAAGATGCAAATACATGTTTTAATATATTTATAATTACCGGTTTTCCTTCATTGTTGTAATAAGCATCAAATGCATATTCTGTTCCATCTATATATTCTTCTATGATAAACTTATTTGTATCAATAACTTCTTTTGGAAAAACATCTTTAAATTTGATAACATCATCCATTATCTCTTCGATGGTTTTCTCCCAATCTTCATTTTTTCTTATGGTATAAACTCCCATACTTAAAAAGCCAACAGTGGGCTTTATTACAAAAGGCTTCTTTATGGTTTCTATATCAATACTTTTCAAATCCTTAAGGTTTACCTCCCTAAAATAAAAATCCGGGTAAATATTCCCTATAAGTTCTCTAAATAAATACTTGTTTTTAAATACTCGTATGTATTCAGGCAGATCGGAAAAAGGCAATTTATTGATTATCCAATCTATACTGTTCTCGGAGTTTAAATACAACAATTTATTCGCTTTGTAAGCCTCGATCATCTGATTATCATCAAATAATATATCATAATCCCCACTTTTAAGCGAACAGTCATTTTTCAATACCTTATATTCATTCCTGTTTATGGTATCTATTAATAAATCTGATACATACGGTTTATCAATAATAAACATTTATTCTTTTCCTTTTTAATTGTGATAAATTGTTTTTACATTTAAAGCTAATAGTGAATTACCTGGCACTAATGTGGCGGGTAAGTGCATGTACTTGATTGTAGTTACGGATAATTTTTGCAATGATGTTATGAAATTTGGTGATTTTTTTTTTCAGATGACAGATTATTTTGTAATTTTCGGTAGAAAAACAGAGTCAAAATTTTGTTTAAAGAAAGAACAAAAATTTAACCTAAAAAAGTGATCATTTTTCTTGAATATAATTTTTTAAATTCGCCTTATTAATTTGAAAATATACCTTAGCTATTGATTATTGGAATAATTTTTTTTCACCAAAAAGATAAGATGACCCCGGATTTCATAATAATGTAAATATTTGTGAATTAAGGTTGGTTAGTATATATAAATTTCTGATAAAAACATTGCTGTATATTTTATTTTCAAAAAGATGGAATTTTGTTTAAATAATTAAAAGAATTTTCACCTGAACCAATAATTCAAACAAATTTTATACTTATAAAATACTTAATTATTATGAAAATTTTTAAACCTGCTCTTTTAATAATTGCTTTTTCTGTTTTTATCCATTCGTCTTCGTTGGCGCAATCACAGGACGGTTCGGAAGTGATTGGCAGATGGGATCTGACCGTGGTGATTGAAGGCCAGGAGCTTGAGAATCTTGGACTTTTCAGGCACGGATTGATGGATACTGAAGGGTTTCCCGGATGGCTTGAAGTGAGAAGATCCGGCTTCGCCACCCTGGTTGGTTATTACGTTGGGTACGAAGGAAGTGCACGCCCTATATCAGAGGTTCACTATTCTGTCGAAGACCAGAAATATCATTTTACCATTCCACCACAATGGATGGATATTGATGATATCTATTTTGAATTCACCCTTGATAACGATAAACTAACCGGATACAAAATCCTGGACGGCAATAAACTTCACTGGACCGGTGTTCGTGCTCCGGATCTCAAAAGAGAGGAGCCTCCGGTGTGGGGAACTCCCAAAAATTTGCTGGATGATAACATGTCCCGATGGATAATTCCCGAAAACAACAAATTCCGGATGATAGACGGAATACTGGTTAATGAAGAAGTCGGAGGCAATCTTGTTACCAAAGAGAAATTTGATGATTTTAAACTAAGTATTGAATTCAGATACCCTGAAGGAAGTAATAGTGGGGTTTATCTTCGTGGCCGGTATGAAGTCCAGATCGAAGACAATTATGGACTGGAGACCAATGATTTAATGATTGGTGGAGTATATGGGTTCATTGAGCCTTCTGTAATTGCGGCCAAACCTGCAGGAGATTGGCAATCTTACGAGATCACTCTTGTCGGACGTCATATAACCGTGGTACATAATGGTATTGAAGTTATTTCCAACAGACCCATCCCCGGTATAACCGGTGGCTCACTGGATAGTAATGAAGGAGAACCTGGGCCAATCATGCTGCAGGGAGACCATGGTCCAATTGATTTCCGTAAAATAGTCATTACTCCTTCAATAAACTAGATCTAGGACAAAATTAGCGGGTAATTTAGATTAGGATTGCAGACAGCAGCCAATTAAAACCGGGCGGTATGGACTGGGGTTTGCAAAGGATTTCAATTCCAAAACCTTGGATGAACTTATGCTCCTGCTTAAAGACCCATCAAGTGAAAGACAATATATAATGTACGAGGCACTCAGAAAAGATGCCAAAGTGCAGGAACTTCAGCAGAAAACCTATATTAAGGCATGGTTTATTGAACAAATGAAGGAACTGGTTGAACTGGAAGAAAAGATCCTTTCCTTCAAAAATACGAAACTACCTGATGAAGTATTCATTCAGGCCAAAAAAGATGGGTTTGCAGATAAATATCTGGCCATGCTTCTTGATATACCCGAAAAAGATATCCGTGAACGGCGACTTAACCATGGACTGGAAGAAGCATGGGAACCGGTACCTGTAAGTGGCGCCGATGCAGCCTATTATTATTCAACCTACAATGCAACCGATAAGGTGGAGACAGACAACCGCAAAAAGATTATGGTACTTGGCGGCGGTCCCAATCGTATAGGACAGGGTATAGAATTTGACTATTGCTGTGTACATGCCGCTTTTGCTATCAGAGATACCGGCTATGAATCCATTATGGTGAACTGTAATCCTGAAACTGTATCGACCGACTACGATACTTCCGGCAAGTTATATTTTGAACCTCTTACTGTAGAGGATGTATTAAGCATATACAAAAAGGAAAAACCCGATGGTATGATCGTGCAGTTTGGAGGACAAACACCTCTCAACATTGCCAGGGAGCTCGAGGCTAACGGCGTGAAAATCATAGGCATAATTCCCGAAACCATCGATCTGGCTGAGGACCGTGACCGGTTCCGGAAAATCATGGAAAAGTTAAATATCCCCCAACCCCCTTCGGCCATGGCAAGC
Source organism: uncultured Bacteroidales bacterium (assembly GCA_964520585.1). GTDB lineage: Bacteria > Bacteroidota > Bacteroidia > Bacteroidales > PUMT01 > PXAP01. The sequence continues at coordinate 5,748 of CAZFOO010000022.1, read as the reverse complement.
ACGATGGAAGAAGCCATAGAGATTGCAAATGACATTGGCTATCCCCTGATGGTTCGCCACTCTTATGTTCTGGGTGGCCGAGGAATGAAGGTAGTGCTGGATGAGGAAATGCTGCGGCAGTATGTCACCGCTGCCGTGGATGTCACCCCCGATCGTCCGCTGCTGATCGACATGTTCCTTGAAGACGCCATAGAGGCCGAAGCAGATGCCATTGCTGACGGCACTAATGCCTTCGTCCCTGCTGTTATGCAGCACATTGAATATGACGATTCCTATATACGTAAGACAGCCATTAAACACTATATTCCTTATATTACCACTACAGCTGCCGCCTTTGCTGCAACTCAGGGTATAAAGGAACGACTGAACGGAAAATACCAGGTAAAGTCATTGCAGGAATATCACAGGGAGATTGAGGAGTAAGACAGTCCTTTCCCTGAAGTACATTTTGGAATAAATCGAGCAAAGTCGCTGCAGAAGTACTACCCAAAAAGCTCTTATTTTCGGGGGTCCCTGCATCATTTTTCAGGATAAACCGAAAATATCTGATTAACATTTTAGCTATCAACAATATGGTGGCATATTCGCGCGGACGGGTTAAGCTGGAACTTAAACCCAAAGCCGATGATGAGCTGGATACTATTGTTAGTATAGACCGATCATCCGATTTTAAAAGATGGCTAAATAATTAGTACATACTAATAAAATATTGGCTTATAAGAGCATTCCCACAGTGCTAATTTATTTCTTAATTTGAAAAACCAATCTACGATATCTTTTTAATACAGGCGTCCCATCATCTGTGGCTTCCAGTATGATGTGAATATCTTTATCTGCCTGGTCAGGAACTATAAAATAGGCGATATCTGAAGTTTCATGAGTAATTTTAATTTGCTGGGTCATTCCTGTCGGATCGGGATAATGCCACCACCAATAATATACCTTATCGCCATCGGGATCATTTCCGGTCACTTTTAGTTCTACCTTCTGTCCTGGTGATACTACTCTAGGATAAGTTATCTGTTCAATGACCGGAAAATGATTTGCTTCTTCATACGATTTCACGCACCAATCCATGCGTGCGGCAAAATCGTTTTGCACGGCAGGGATCCATCTCCAAAGAGTTTTCCGCTCATTGTTGTTATCAAAGGCATCCATCCAATAGTTACCCTTCAGCGATTGATATCGACCTCCCCATCCGCCTGCAGAATAATCCTGATAAGCCGCGAGTCCGTTATCGACAAAGTTTAAAAACGCAGGTGTATCTCCCTCGCTGATATTGTTTTGCGGATACCAGGCACCAAGAGGTCCGTGATTCTCCTTTACATTCTCAGCGAGCCATTTGTCACTCATCAAATGAGGATAAGGATTGTGTTTTAGAGGTTCTCTATTGTGATAATTCCAAGTCATGTGAAAAGCATTATTCCTGATAATCCGGACTTCCGGCATATTATTAACAATCCAGTTGCCCGCCTCATCTTGAAAATCGATGGTTATTACCCGGACCTTTGAAATGTTTTCCCTAAACTCTTCCGGATAATTTTCTCTGAATTTCCAGAGTGCCTGGGCTACAGTGTTTATTCCACCCCAGCAATTGATATGGAGGAGGTCATCTTCAATCTTCAATAATTCTTTAATAATTAATCCGGAACCCTCCGAATCAACATAGGGCGCATCGCCGGTCAGGTGTTTTGGGTCTTCATTTCCAAGAACTGTAACAGATTTTAAATATTCTACAGTCGGATAACCGGGATTATGCAGGAGAAGATTATCTCTTACCTGTCCATATAAATCATAGGCCTCATTTATCCATCCTAAGCCATGTCCATTCTTTTGCCATTTTGAATTTGTGGCAATAATGCCTCTTAAATCAATTTCCGGGGTATACAGCAGAAACCTGACAAAGGAGCTCCTGTCATCCACTTCGCCATCCTGCGTAATAATAACTACCGGTTTATCCTTTTCTTTCGCATTGCAAACAGAAGCAAATGCTATCAATATCAGAATAATTAAATTATATTTCTTCATTTATTTTCTCTTTTTTTATGGTTCACTCTCGCCTAAAAAGCAATGCTTCATCTGAAAAATCATTTTTCTTTCCAATTTGTTCATCAAAAGGAAAGAATTCAATTTTTATTTTCTCATTTTTAAGGAACTCAATTAAACCACTCATTTTTTCAATCGAATTATTCCAGGAACTCAAATATTCTAAATCAATTTCAGTTCGGCCATTCCTTTCAGTTATTTTATATTCTATCGGTTTTTTAGTTGGTAATTCTTTGCCATCAAAGAACATTTTCAGAGTATTATCTTCACTAAATTCATAAGAGATAATTTCTCCATCAGTTGACTGTTTTTCAGATTCCCATTTACCATATAGCTTTTCCGTTTGTGCAAAAGAAGTTAAACTGGAAACTATTAGAAAAAAAGTGATTAAATTTTTCATAATAACCTATTTTAATTTATTGCCAAGGAACGAACTTCTTATTCAACTTTAACATACAAAAAATGGTGATAATTACTATATATGGATATTTATCATAATACATTTAAGTTTAGGTGGTTTGCTAACCTGGTCTGAGCAGCTAATGTAATCATAACCTACAAATTGTACGGAAAGAAAAAACTGATATGAAATGTTCATAATGCACTAACTACCGCCTGAGATTAATCAGCAGTGATTTGAAAGACCCATTGGCATTGATCCATGTCAATTCACTACATGTAAGACTGCGCAAATGTAATTTAATACAGGTTTCATGCTGGATCTTGCAGACCGTTTAAAGTGCTATTTATTAACGTCAATAATTATTTAATATCAAGTATTTATTAATTAATCCAAATAGTTTTTCTCTATTTAACGGTTTAGATACAAACTCATCGCAACCATGTTTAAATGCCAATTCCTTGTCAGCTTCGGTTGAATATGCTGTTTGGGCTATTATCGGTAAATTTGGAAACTGTGATTTTATTCTTTCAGTCGCTTTGTGTCCGTTCATTACCGGCATTTTCATATCCATTAAGACAATGTCAATTTTTTTGTTTTCTAAACATAAATCAACTGCCTCTTTTCCATTTTTTGCATGAATTAGTTTGTAATTACTGGAAATTTCTTCTTCAAATAAAGCCTCAATGTACAAGTAATTAATTTCTTCATCCTCAGCAATAAGAATTGTATATTCTTCATTATCTGTTGAATTTTCAGATGCAAAATTGAATGAGCTTTTATTATTTTCTTCATGAAAAGGTCTGAAGGGTATGGTTACATAAAAAACAGAACCTTTACCTTTTTCAGATTCTAAGGTAATATCACCTCCCAAAAGCAGGGCATTTTCCCTTGATATAGATAACCCTAATCCCAAACCACCATTTATTTGAGAAATTCCGTTATCTTCCTGTGAAAAACGTTCAAAAATGTTTTTTTGGTTTTCCTGGGAAATACCTATTCCTGTATCTTTTACATAAAATATCAAATTTTGTTCTTCCAAAAAATAACCAAACTCAATGAAACCTTCGTTTGTATATTTTATAGCGTTTTCTAGTAAGTTGCCTAAAATTCTATTTATTTTTGTTTTGTCTGAAACTATGTGGCTTTGTTCATCTTGTAATGTTTTTTTTAAATAAAGTGGAATATTTTTTTCTTTTGATTTTAAGTTAGCAATCGAAAATAGCTCTGTTAATAGATCATTCAGGCAAAATCCTGTTTCATTTATTTTTTCTTGTTTGGATTTTAGTGTTGATATTTCCAATATATCATCAATAATCCTTAAAAGCTGTTGGCTGCTGTTTTGGATTATTTTAGAGAAATATTTCCTTTTTTTCTCTGATAAACCGGGTTTATCAAGCATCTCAGAAAAACCAATAATACCGTTCATCGGGGTGCGTATCTCGTGTGACATGTTATTGAGAAACTCCGTTTTTAAGCGATTGGCTTCTTCAGCTCTTTCTTTGGCTAATAACAATTCTATAGTCCGTTCTTCTATTTTATTTTCTAATGACTTATTTAATTCTTCTAATTTATTTTGAGTATTTATAAGTGGCTCAATATCTTGAATTAATAATAGCGCGCCTAATGGTCTATCATAATTATCAATTATTTTTTTATAATAAAGAAGAACAGGTTTTGTTTCTTTGTCACCTATCTCAATATTTAATTGTTCAGTAGAAATTGATTTTTTTTCGATATTTAATTTTCCTCCTGTAACTGAATGAATAATTGCCTTAATATCTTTCTCTCTAAAATCATTTTCACTTCTTTTTGTTATATTTAATAAAGATTTATTTATTCTGATAATCTGGTTGTCATTATCAGTAATGACCAAACCTAAGGGTAAAATATCAATAATTTGATTTACAACAATTTTTGGTGTGATTTCAAATAACTCGTATTTAACAATACTGTAAACAAAACCTACAGCAAACACCATCATACATAAATCAACCAAGAGTGGCATTTGTAGCTGTGGAAATAATTTTGGAATAAATAAATTTAGAGAAGCGAGTATATATGATACTAAACCAGTTATTAAGATTATACTTGATTGTTTCTTTTGAATAAAATCACTCTTTCCTCTGATAAATTTTATTAATAGAATAAAGCTGCTAATAATTAATGCATTGTGTACAAAGCTTACTAGAAAGTATATAAGATTATTATTATATTCAATGACCCATAAATTATAATTATCTTTTATAGTGATTGACGCAAAATTGGTAGTAAGCTGGAATACCAGGATAGCAGTAAAATAGCCCGCCAGCAATACATATATTATTTTATTTGGCTTAAATAACTTTGTAAAAGTACTAATGCTAAGAAATGTAAATATTCCGTATCCAATTGAAGCCAAATTTCCTATATGCACAAAAATATCTGCTGTGTTTTTACTAACAAGGGGATTTTGAATAAATGACAGGGCAAAGCTCCAAAGCGCAAAAAACAGGAGCAGGCCGAAAACCATTTTATTAAGTAACGCATTTATGTTTTTATTCAAAACATAAATTGCTAAACCTAAGAAAACTATGAAGATAGAATTATGTATAAAGTTTATTAATATCATGAATTTAAATATTCATTGGCTCTAATTATCTCCTATAATAGCACTAGCAGGTTTCATGTACTAACACTCTGGTTTATAACAGATCTTTTTTACTATTTTTTACTTTCTTTCCATTTTATTTTTAAGCATGTCAGCCACAATTGGGTTTATATATTGGGTGTAAGCCTCTTCAGGTGCTAAATCAACATTGCTTTTAACAGGAGCATTTACCGGGAAAATCTTTGAATGTTGTTACAATTAATTCAACGCATATTTTATATTTTGGTACAAGTTTTCAACCTTTTGCTCCAAAAGTAAAACCCTCAATATCTTTTTAAGTTTCCGAAACTGAACATTTGAAGGTTCGACATTAAAATCAAGTAATTCCTTCCAATTATGTTGCACCACCATTTTATGAGTCTGGGGATTATCACGGTAACGGAATTTATCAGGGATTTGCATGAATGTTGTAATAAGTTCCCGGCAATTAAAAATTCTTAATTCATCTCTTGCGATATCATGTTCAGTTGTAGAATTGCCTGACCAGTTACCTGAATAAAATTCCCAATTATACCAATCTATTAAATGAATTGGAGAGTCTTTTTGAAGTGGAGTTACTTCTTCCAACCATTTATCAATAGAATTAACAACATATGTGAAATGATGATATTCAAATTTAGCAGCAAGTTTTTGAGCAGTAATGTCTCCTTTC
>CAZFOO010000021.1:31139-48130 GCA_964520585.1 uncultured Bacteroidales bacterium | reverse complement strand
GACCATGAAATCCAGTTTTGGTCCGTAAAAAGCAGCCTCCCCATATTCTATACCGGCATCTAGTCCTTTTTCACTTGTAGCTTCTATTATTGCTTTTTCTGCTTTCTCCCAGTTCTCATCGCTTCCAATGTATTTTTCACTGTTTTCAGGATCCCTGAGAGATATCTGTGCCTGAAAATCAGTAAAATCAAGTGCCCGGAAAATAATAAATATAATATCTATAACTTTGATAAACTCCTCTTTCAGCTGATCGGGCCGGCAGAAAATATGAGCATCATCCTGGGTGAAGCCTCTTACCCTGGTGAGGCCGTGAAGCTCCCCGCTCTGCTCATACCGGTAGACGGTCCCAAATTCTGCCATTCGTACCGGCAGATCTTTATATGAGCGGGGTTTGAATTTATATATTTCACAATGATGGGGGCAGTTCATTGGTTTTAAAAGGAATTCTTCTCCTTCAGTGGGTGTGGTTATTGGCCTGAATGAAGATTCCCCGTACTTGGCATAATGACCGGAAGCAATATACAGTTCTTTTTGCCCGATATGCGGCGTGATAACCTGTTCATAACCATATTCCTTCTGTACTTTTTTCAGGAAATTTTCCAGTCTCTCCCTCAGTTGGGCACCTTTTGGTAACCATAATGGTAAACCCGAGCCAACATTTTGGGAAAAAGTAAAAAGTTCAAGTTCCCTGCCGATCTTCCTGTGGTCCCTTTCTTTTGCCTCTTCCAGCATTTGAAGGTGCTCCTCCAGCATTTTCTGTTTTGGGAAACTGACTCCGTAGATCCTGGTAAGCTGTTTATTTTTCTCATTTCCCCTCCAGTAAGCCCCCGCTATACTAAGCAGTTTGAATGATTTTATATACCCTGTATCTGGCAGGTGAGGTCCGCGGCACAAGTCTGTGAAATTCCCCTGGGAATAGAAAGAGATAGTGCCGTCTTCCAGATCATTCAGCAATTCAACTTTATATTCATCTCCCTTTTTTGAGTAATATTCTATGGCCTCTCTTTTAGGCACTTCTTTTCTGATATACGGGTTTTTCTGCCGGGACAGTTCTTTCATCTTCTTTTCGATTTCCGGCAGATCACTATCCGAAAGAGTTCTCTCTTCTCCCAGATCGATGTCGTAATAAAATCCATTGTCAATAGAAGGTCCAATTCCAAGCTTAACTCCGGGATAAAGAGCTTCCAGGGCCTCGGCCATAAGGTGTGCGGATGAATGCCAGAAGGCGTGTTTGCCTTCCTCGTCTTCCCATTTATTGAATTTTATATTTGCATCACTTTCGATAGGCCTGGTAAGATCATAGACTTTACCATTTACAGTTACAGAAAGTATTTCCTTGGCAAGGCTGTTGCTTAGAGATTTGGCTATTTCTATTCCGGTTATTCCTTTTGTATATTCTCTTGTTGAGTTATCGGGAAATGTTATTTTTATCATTATGGTAAAAAACTAATCAATTAAACACGTTGTAAATTAGACCTGCGAAATAAAGCAAATTTTCCTGGTCTATTATCATGAACTTATAATGTTTGAAAATATTTTCTGTCACTAAAAAATAATGGCTTTCCTGATATCTGCCGGTTAATATTCTTCCTTCAATAAAAGCTCAATGCAAAGATAATCAATTTGATTGTAATTTAACAATTGATTATCTCAGGATGCCGGGATATAATTATCATAACTCATACACACGGCTGTGGAAAACTCTATTCCCGATTTTATGATGTCATCCCATTGAGAAGAAGTGCATTTGCTAATATTAGCGTTGTTTATGCCCTCAACATAAAAGGCCCTTATTATTCCTGCATTGAATGAGTCGCCGGCACCAATTGTGCTTAAAGGCCGTATGGAGGGAACCGGATAGTGCCTGTTCAGTTCAGGGGTGCAGAGGTCAACTCCTTTTGAGGAACGTGTATAGACCAGTGCCCTGCAATTCCTGAAGCAGTCCAGATCCCATGTTTCCCCTGCTGTTCCTGTCCCGAATATGACTTCAAAATCCTCATCCGATCCTCTAACAATATCGGAATTTAAAATATTTTCTTCTATATATGGTTTGACTTCATTCAATTCCCGAAGATGTGAGTCCCTGAAATTGGGATCATACATTATAAGAGCTCCCCGGTCAGAAGCAGTTTTCCTGAGATTTATTGCACTGTTCCTGGTGGACTCTGATACGGAGTAGAATGATCCGAACAGCAGGATGTCCCGGTGACCGGGAGAAGGGAGGGGAGGAGATTCGGGTGGGACTTGTCCCTTATAAAATGAATAGGAGGCATTATTCTGATCATCAAGAAAGGCCAGGGCAATAATAGATTGCGAATTCTCCTGATGTAAAAATGAAGGATCCACATTGTTATCATTCAGGAATTTTTTTATCAAATCACCAACCTGATCACTGCCGCAGGTGCCTGTAAAACTTACCGGCAATCCAGTTCTGCCAAGTGATATGGCAGAGTTAAGCATAGATCCTCCGGGTCTGGCAGCAACCGGCTGACCATCTTTGAATATGATGTCATAAACAATTTCTCCGATTGTGAATATCCGGTTTATTATTTTTTGAGACTTTTGTATCATCGGGATGCATCCGGTTTGGCAACAGGTTAAATATCTCTATATAAAAGCATGTTAAGATTTGTTATAAAATATGGATTAAAAAAAAGAGAACCACCAACGTGGTTGATGGTTCTCCGGGACTTACGTATTCTATAGTGAATAACCAGAACGGTAATCCCTGTGGTAATGCTCTTCCGCTTCGGGATCATTAACAAAGGATTCTGTAGCCGGATTCCATTCAACCGGCCTCATCAGCTCATAGGCAATATTTCCCAAAGTACATGTTGTTGCGGTACGGTGGCCTACTTCGACCGGTGCTACCGGATCTGTGCGATTGCGAACAGACCTGATAAAGTCCATCAGGTGAGGTATTCCGGTTTCATAGGCAACGCCTTCTTCCCTTTCGGTTTCTTCCGGTGGCATTAATGAGGGGTCCGATGCTTTGTAATGGCCCCGGCTTACCTCTATCCAGCCGTCTGTTCCAATAAATTTCACACCCTTGGTCATTGCGTCATCAAAGGGTTCTTCTGTCATTACCACTCCCTGGTTGTATATGTACGTTAAATATTCATAATCCTGGTATCCCGCCGGTATTATCCGTAGCGGTCCACTGTCATCCTTATCCAGTGCCCACTGGACAATATCAAACATATGGGCTCCCCAGTCGGTTGTGAATCCGCCACCCATTTCCTTGTACCATCTCCATGCGCCCCAGATTCTTTCGTCTCTTGGAGGATCAAGTGATATTGGTGGATTTAGCTCATGGTTATAATGCACGTATGGATTAGGACCTAGCCACAGGTCCCAGTTCAGGTCCTCCGGAACAGGCTCTTCCGGCAGATCATAGGGTATTGGTGGACCTCCAACATAAGCATGGGCTTTCTCTATATTGCCCAGAGCTCCATTTCTGACCATCTCGACAGCATGCCGGAATGATTCGTCGGAACGTTGCTGACTGCCTGTGGCCAGGATCCTGTTGTTATTTCTTACGGCTTTAACAAGTTCAACACCCTCTTTGATAGTGAAGGTAAGAGGTTTCTCCATATAGATATCTTTCCCTGCCTCACATGACTCCACACCAATAATGCCATGCCAATGGTCCGGCGTGGCAACGACAACGGCATCAATATCGTCACGGTTAAGTATCTGATGATAGTGTTCGTAGGTTTCAACCTTTATGTTCTGTTCCTTTTCAGAGTAGAAATCGTTCATATGTTTCTCGAATCTTTCCCGTTTGATACCGTATACATCGGCACCTGCAACGATCTGAACTCCTTCTATATCACGAAACCCATTCCACAGGTACATAGCCTGTCTTCCCAGGCCGATTATACCCAGCCTGATCACATCATTGGCAGGTGTACTGCAACTTTTTATAAGTGGAAAGGCCGAGAGACCTGCAGTACCCGCAAGTGTGGTCAGGATAAATTTTCTTCTCGAAATATTTTTTATAGGCATATTATTTGAGTTTAGATATTACAACTGGTAACCATTCCGGTATTCCCTGTGGTAATATTTTTCCGCTTCCGGATCATCAACAAAGTAGTTGTTATCGGGATCCCATTTAACCGATCTGCCAAGCTCGTTAGCAATATTACCCAAAATGCAGGTGGTGGCTGTCCGGGCTCCTATCTCAGCAGGAACAACAGGGGATCTGCGGTTTCTCATTGCCATAATGAAATCTTCCAGGTGAGGCACACCTGTTTCGTAAGGTAATCCTCCATGCCCTGTTAACTCCTCTTCCTCGGGAAAGAGAGATTCCTGAGATGCATCGTATTGTCCCCGGGAAACTTCGATCCAGCCATTTTCTCCCCAGAATTTTATTCCTCTTGTTTGTGCTTCGTTGTATGGCCTGTTCAGAACCCTTACTCCGTTTCCGTAAACGTAAGTCAGATACTCGGCGTTATCGACCCCCGGAGGTATTATTTCAACCGGTCCTCCGTTATCTTCATCAAGTGCCCACTGGGCAATATCAAAATTATGTGCTCCCCAGTCCGTTATAAATCCGCCGCCTGTTTCCTTGAAATATCTCCATTCCGCCCAGTAAGTTTCATTCTGTGGCGGATCGAGTGTGATAGGGGGATTTAACCTTGGGTTGTAATGAACATAGGGGTTAGGCCCCAGCCACTTGTCCCAGTTCAGATCTGAAGGTACCGGCTCTTCGGGAAGGTCGTAAGGATCGGGGAAATCGCCTACATAAGCATATATCCTGTCCAGTTTCCCTATAGCACCTGATCTTACCATGGTTACTGCATGATGGAAATTTTTATCGGACCTTTGCTGGCTGCCAACAGCAAGGATAGTGTTATTGCGGCGTACTGCATCGACCACTTCTACACTCTCTTTTATAGTAAAGGTAAGTGGCTTCTCCAGGTACACATCCTTGCCGGCATTGCAGGCATCGATTGCATTCAGTGCATGCCAGTGATCGGGAGTGGCAATAACTACCCCGTCAATATACCTGTCATCAAGAATTTCCTTATAATCTTCATAAGTCTGCACCCTGACATTCTCGCCGGTTTCTTCATAGTACCTGTTCAGGATCTGCTCAAAGCGTTCCCTCTTTATTCCGTAGACGTCTGCCCCTGAAACAACCTGCACCCCCGGAATAGAGTTGAATCCACGAATAAGTCCCACCGCCTGTTGTCCGAGGCCAATAACGCCAAGCCTGATAACATCATTAGGGGAACTTTTGCAGCTTTTTATAAGAGGTAAAACAGACAGGCCAGCTGCACCGGCAATGGATGTCTGTAAGAACCTTCTTCTTGAAATACTTTTCATAGTGATTTAATTTAGTTTAGTTTGAAAATATATTATTGTTTCTAATTGATAAGTGTTCTGTTTCTTAATATATGTCTGACCGGATTGACCAGTCTTTCCAGGAGACTCATTTCATCTGTCGAAATTTCAGCTGTTCCGGGTAATTGTCTCTGGACCTCCAGTTCATGGCCGTAGGATGTTACAGCTCCGTTAGTAAGTGATATGACTGCCGGGAACCCATTGTTAACCGGAGCTCCGGATACAGAACGTACACGGCCTTCAACCATTCCGAACTCCATATAGGGATAACCGTCCAGTTTAATATTGACTCTCTGCCCCGGCTTAACCTTCCCTGCTCCCCTGAAAGGAAGCGTGATCCATGTATGCAGCTCTCCCATATCTTCGGGTATGATTGAAAATACGGCATCCCCGGCTTTCAGTTCCTGGAGACTGCTCCATACAGAAAGGTAATTAAGTTTTCCCGATGCAGGAGCAATTAAGAGGCAGGAATTTTCCCATGAAGCAAGTGAACTTTCCAGTTGCCTGAAGGAGTTAATGAGCGATGTATAAAGGCTTTGCTGCTTTTCTTCCTCTTCCAGCCTTGTGTCGGTAATGCTCCTTTCCAGTCTGGCTATTGTTATTATAGCATCTGAAAGGGACAGCGAGGCGGCTTCATATGCTTTCTGTTTGTTCAGCAGGAGAGTCTGTGCTTTCTCGAACTCTGCTGTAGATATAACGTTTGAATTATAAAGCATGGAATCCCTTTTAAACTGTGTTAATCCGAGTAAAAGATCTTTATGAGTCAGCAATTTTTGCCTTTCAAGGTTATTCCTGTAATTAGTATACTCATCGAGTTCGTCAAAAAGTGCGGCTATTCTGTTTTCATATAAATCCTGATTAAGAAATAGTTTATATCCATATAATGCAGAGGCGAATTTATTATAGGATGGCTGGACATCTCCGAGTACCAGATTTCCCGGTATGGATACCTGTGAAAGTTTAGTATCCGACAATATAACCGGGTTAATAAATCTGATATAATCCCGTAATCTGAAGATATCATCATATCTTGCAGGGTTTTCCATAACAGCAAGAGTATCATATTTTTTTACCATAGAACCGTCTTTATGAAAAATTACTTCCGTCTTGCCGGATATTCTCGCTACCATTACTGAAGGTGGATTCTCCTTGGTTATCACAACAGGGGCCATGACAATGTCGGGATACCGGAACAGGCTGCTAGCTGTTATTATGACAACAACAATCAGAAGTAATACTCCGGTGCCCCGGCGAATCAGACTACCTGGCGGTTTTCCCAGTATCTCCTGTACATCCTCAGACCGGAGATTGATGTTTTCAGCTTCAATATGTTGATTTTTGCTGCCTGCCATACATTCAAATGGTTAAAGTACTACAAATATATTTTATAAACTTAACCTCTCGGGTATGTTTTCCTATATTTTTTGCAATAATTTACAACTCCAGCTGATTTTTAACAAGTTTGTAATAGGCTCCCTTATTTTTGATCAGTTTATTGTGAGTTCCTGATTCAACCAGTCTGCCTTTTTCAATTACTAGTATCTGATCAGCATTTTTTACTGTACTAAGCCGGTGTGCCACCACCACCACTGTCCGTCCCCTGAAGAAATCCTGAAGGTTTTCGAGGATGACCCTTTCATTATTTGCATCAAGGGCATTTGTAGCTTCATCAAAAAAGATATAGGCCGGGTCTTTGTAAACTGCCCTTGCAATGAGAAGTCGCTGCTTCTGGCCCTGACTCAGTCCATGACCTTCATTACCTATTCTTGTATTAAACCCCAGCGGGAGATTATTTATAAACTCTTCTATATTGGCTATTTTAACAGCATGAAGCAACTTTACCTTATCAATATTTTCTACTCCGGGGGCTATATTATTTGCAATTGTATCTGAAAATATATACCCTTCCTGCATTACAACTCCACAATGCCTTCGCCATTGCTGGATGCTGTAGAGGTCAAGTTCCCTGCCCGCCAGATCAATTTTTCCTTTTACAGGAGGATAAAAACCGAGTAATAATTTTACCAGTGTTGTTTTGCCACTTCCGGATGTTCCTACCAGGGCTGTTTGTTTTCCGGCGGGAATAGAAAAAGAAATATCGTCCAGAACTAACTCAGATTCAGGTCCCTCATACTGAAATGAAAGATCCTTAACAGATATTCCCGAATCAGCAGGAATATCCTGCAACCTTTCTGCATCCCGGTCTTCCTCATCACTTCTTTCATGAATCTCACCCAGTCTCTCAAGACTTATTCTGGCATCCTGAGTTGTATTGAAAAAAGTTATGAGTTGTTCTATCGGACTGTTAAGCTGTCCAATAATATATTGAACGGCGAGCATCATACCAAGGGTCAGGGTGCCGTCTATAACTGCTTTTGCTGCTATAACGGTTATCAATATGTTTTTTACCTCATTGATTACCAGTGCGCCGGATTGCTGGTATTGTCTTAAGGACAGACTTTTAATGCCTATTCTGAATAATTTGGCCTGTATGGATTCCCATTCCCATCTCTTTTGTTGCTCACAATTTTGTAATTTTATCTCCTGCATTCCCTGAATAAGCTGTATGAGATTACTCTGGTTTGCCGACATCTGGGCAAATCTTTTGTGATCAAGTTCAGCCCTTCGCCGGAGAAATATATATATCCAAAGTCCGTAAAGTATGCTGCCCGCAAGAAAAACCGTAAAGATCACCAGGTCGTAATAAAGCAATACCAGTCCGAAAACTACCAGATTGACAAGCGAAAACAAAATATTCAGGGTTGTGCCGGTAAGAAATGTTTCAATCCTGCGGTGATCACCAATCCGTTGCATCAGATCTCCTGTAAGTTTTGTGTCAAAAAACTTCATGGGCAGCCTCATAAGTTTTGACAGGAAATCGGATATGAAAGAAATGTTTATCCTGACACCTATATGAAGCAGTATCCAGTTTCTGATGAAATCTACCGAGGCCCTGCTTAATGTCAGTACAAGCTGAGCTATAAGAACCAGGTAGATGAAGCTGAGATTGCGGTTGCCAATACCATGATCTACAATGCTTTGGGTGAGGAAGGGGAATACTAGCTGGATTAAACTGCCCAGTATAAGTCCAAGAAAAAGCTGAATGATAAGTTTCCGGTAAGGAGTAAGATAAGAAAAAAGAAAGCTGAACTTTGTTTTATCCCTGCCCTCGTCTTTAGCGGTATTAAATTCCGGACCGGGCTCCAGTAACAATGCGATCCCTTTTTTCTCGCCCTGTTCGGTTGTGGAAGCCCAGCACCTTAAAAATTCATCACGGCTAAAGCGTACCATGCCTCCTGCAGGATCTGCAACATGAAAAGTCTCCCTTTCCTTTCTTCCGGTGATCTTGTGCAGTACAACAAAGTGATCCTGCAACCAGTGGATTATTACCGGTAAAGGTGCGTCACTGGTTAACTGATCAATACTCAGCTTTACACCCATGGTTCGGAATCCTATGCTTTCAGCTGCCTGGGCTATGCCAAGCATACTCACCCCTTCCCTTGAGATGTAACTGCGCTCCCGGAGAGTATTAAGTTTGTAGTGTTTGCCATAAAAAGCGGCCACCATGCGCAGGCATGTCGGACCGCAATCCATAGCATCAGGTTGTTTGTAGTGGGGGAATGCCATTAAGGGCTAACGGGTTGATTTAATGGTTATTAAGTCGTTATTTATTCTTCCGCTAATTCCCTTTTTGCATTAAAAGGCATGTTTCCCTCATAAGTTTCCACGAAACCTTTTATATCATTATCTTCAAGGGTAACAATTGTTTTAACCGGCATGCCATCAACATTAACTTCAAAAGTTATTTTATCCTCTTCCTGAGTTATCTTTGCTATTTTAACCTCTCTTCCACTGGAAAAAAGAATTTTACCTGACAGTTCCATATCCTTGTTTTCTTCAAAAACAACCTTTCCCTTGCTGTATTCCCATGGAGCCTGATCTACATTGAAAACCCAGGATCCTACAAGGGGGTTTTCAGCTTCTGTATTATTTGCTGAAATATCAGCCATAGGAATTAATAACAAAAAAGCGAGGCAAAAAGAAATAATGATTTTTTTCATAACAAACGGTTTTAGGTTAGGGTTGGACATTTATCTAATCATGGTGTTTAAATATAAAAATAGAATAAAACTAAATGTAAAATGCTATTTAGATGATGCAATATAATGTGAATTCCTCATTATTACAATAGAAGACGTTAATTTTCCAGGAAAAGGAATATGACAACTGAAAATATTTTTTACATGATGAGGATGGTGAATTCCAGATGGACTTCTAATTCATACCGTTGTTTAACAGATATACTGAGCCCACCAGCATTGCCGATCCAGTCCCCTTCCAGGAGTATGAAAAAAAAATGAAAATGACATTAATATATTTGTACGGGGCATCGACTATTGCTGGTGAAACGCTCCGGATACAAATTCAAGCACTTTTGGCAATGAATCCCGCCAGTAAGTCCATGTATGTCCTCCATCCCTTATCCTGAACTCATGTGGAATGTCATTCTTTTTCATGGCTATATGAACCATGCTGTTACCCTCATAGAGAAAGTCATCGTCGCCACAGTCTATATACCATCTGACTGATCTTTTGTTATCATCAGACCAGTTATTGATAAGAGAAAGGGCATTATGATTCTCATAATACTCTTTTAATACTTTCTCAGATACATCTTCAGTATCTCCTGCAAATGAGAATCTTTTTCCGGCTTCTTCGAGGGACAGAGGGCCAATATAGGCACTGAGCGGAGCCGCCGATGAAAACAGTTCCGGTCTTCTCAGAGCATACATAAAAGCTCCTCCGCCGCCCATTGAAAGTCCGGCAACTGCCCGGTAACGTTTTTCACCTCTTATCCGATATTTGTTTTCAACAAATGGCATAAGCTCTTCAAAAAAGAAATCCTCGTATCTCCATTTGCCGGTAATATCATTAAAGTATCCACGCTGACCGGTATTTGCGTCGGGCATTATGATGATCATTGGCGTCGCTTTACCTTCCCTGATAGCATTGTCGGTAATATGGAGAACTTCCCCGAACTGGATCCAGCCCGACTGGTCATCGCCGGCTCCGTGAAGCAGGTAGAGAACCGGATAGCTCCTGTGAGATGTTTCATAGTCGGGGGGCAGGTAAACAGCATATTTGCGTTCGCCTTCGAGTATCTCGCTGGGCATGCTTAAGTCATCGAAGACTTTACCTGTCTGCGACCATGAAGCCATCGATATTAAAATAAAAAGATTAAGTCCAATTACAATCAGTTTTTTCATAATCTGATAATTTAGGGTTTGTTATATGTTGTAAGAGAGTTAACTTAGTTTTTAAGTTTCATATAAAGATATGTAAATCCAAGGGCCGTGGTTTTTGCACGTTGCTCATTAGTGGATGCCCCTGCATGGCCGCCTTCGGTATTTTCAAAATAGTAAACACTATATCCCATATTTTCCATCATCGCCACCATTTTCCGGGCATGGCCGGGATGAACACGGTCATCCCGGGTTGAGGTTGTGAAGAATACTTCCGGGTATTCCTGGCATTCTCTGAGATTATGGTAGGGTGAGTATTCTTTGATGAATTCCCACTCTTCCGGATTGTCGGGATTCCCGTATTCATCAATCCAGCTGGCACCTGCAAGCAGCTTGTTATACCTTTTCATATCGAGCAGAGGGACCTGGCAAACTACTGCATTATATAATCCTGGTCGTTGGGTGAATGCTGCCCCCACCAGCAGTCCCCCGTTACTTCCTCCCTGTATGCCCAGATGTCTGCCTGAAGTAATTTTCCTTTCAATAAGATCTTCTGCTACGGCATGGAAGTCATCAAATACCTTTTGCCTGTTCTCTTTCAGGCCCGCCTGGTGCCATTTGGGCCCGAATTCACCGCCACCTCTTATATTAGCGAGTACATAAATACCCCCGTTTTCAAGCCATAGTTTTCCGGTTATTGGAGAGTAGGAGGGAAGCATTGAAACCTCAAACCCCCCGTAGGCATAGAGCAGTGTTGGATTACTCCCTCTGTATTCCATGTCTTTTGGTCCCACGACAAAATAGGGGACCATAGTGCCATCTGCTGATCTGGCTTCGTGCTGCCGCACTTCCAGTTTGCTGCTGTCAAAAAAATCAGGCAATGACCGGATCCTTCTTGTAGTATTGCTTTTTGCATCGGCAAAATAGAGTGAGGATGGAGTTAAAAAATTCTGATACCAGAAAAAGAAGTCATCACTAAAATTATATACCGATCCAACTCCGACAGATCCGTAATCCGGCGCATTGACCCTTGTGGCGATCCAATTCCCGTCTTTCCATTCGTATGAAAAAAGTTCACTGTTGACATTTGAAAGCATATTGACTATCAACCTGGTTTTACTCGCCGATACCGAACTGATACTGGACTTTTCGTCTGGTTCTGCAATAAGTGTAACTGATTGCTTCCCATCAAGCAGATCATTATAATCTGCACTAACCAGTGAACCCTGGCGGTATAATTTACCATCAACCTGCCAGTCCGATTTAAGATCAATTATTACCTGCTCTTTAAGTATGTTTATCATATTAGCATCTTCAGGAATCTCCATTTTAATAACCTCTCCGTTTTTATAGATATAGTAAGAGGAAGTGTAGAATGTTATGCCTCGTCTTAAAATTATATATTGGTTTTCCGGTTTATTGATAACATAACCGCCGGATGAAACGTCGTCCGTTTCACCTTCAAAGATTACCGGCGCCTCTTTAAGCGGAGTGCCCCTTTTCCATAATCTTATCTGACGCGGGTATCCTGAAGTGGTCATACTTCCCTCTCCAAAGTCTGATGACACCAAAAGATTATTTTCATCCAGCCAGCTTACACCGCCTTTGGATTCGGGGAGGTAAAAGCCATCATCAATGAACATTTTCTTATTTACATCGAACTCTCTTATAACCACAGCATCACCGCCACCCTTTGAAAGGGCAACCATAAACCTGGAATAATCCGGAAAAAGTGCGCTTGCTCCTTTATACACCCATTTCACACCATCATTTTCAGTCATTTCATCAATATCTATAATAACATCCCATTCTTCCTTCCCTGACAGGTAACTATCTTTAGGTGTCCGCCTCCAGATTCCTCTTGGATGTTCCGCATCCTGCCAGAAGTTATAGATATAATCTCCGATTATGGAGGGAGATGCAATCCGGTCGCTTGAGTTTAATATTTCCAGGCTTTTTGAATAAAGCTCTTTGTAATGAGGCTGGCTTGTAAGAATTCCGAGGCTTTTTTTGTTTTTCTTTTCAATCCATTCCATAGCCTTTCTTCCATCAACTTCTTCAAGCCATAAAAAAGGATCTTTGTTCTGGGAATTTAAGTTGCCTGTTGCAGTTATTAAAGTCATGAAAAATAGTGAAAAAATCATATTCAATGATTTACATGGTTAATATATAATATGATATGGTATCTGTTTTTTTGATGTTTACAGGGATAAAGTTATCTATTTTTTAATATCCTTTTATGCATAGGGGAATAATAGTTAAATTAAAAAAGCCTTCCGAAACAAAGTTTCAGAAGGCTTAGGATAATTTTTTCCTGAATGACAGAATACTTATTCAGGATTTTTCCTCTTTTCGATGCCATAATAAATAACCAGTCCGAGTCCCCCGAAAAGGAATATCATCGAAAAATAAGCTACTTCCGGACGCATGGATGTATATGCTTCAAGCAGATTTCCAAGAAGAAGCCCGATTGCCAGTCCGGTCAGAAATATCCCCCATTTAAGAGAAGGAGATGATTCCGGCTTTGTGGCAAATATGGAAGCATCTGCGCCCTTCTCAATAAGCGACATTCTCTCTTTTTTTCTTATGTTCAGGTAAACCAGCATCACTATTGAGCCGAATATTACCCCAAGCACTAAAACAGGTGTTAGATCAAGCATAATTTTATTTTTTAAGATTTATATTCACTGGTATGACGCAATTATTTTCATCCGGTTACATATTTATTTAATTTTTAGCTTAAATTCGTAAGGAGAATGTAACCATAAATGTATAATGTCGTCATATAATTGTAAAAAGGAGAATCATAATTTTTACAGAAAGAATTTTAATGTGCCGGATTATTAAAAAGATCCGTAAGTATTTTACAAGAGGGAACCAGTGTTATATTATATTGTGAACTAGTAAATTTTTACTTTGAGAAGGTTTAAAATGAAAGTTTTTTGTTTCAAAATTATTTCCTGAATAAGGATCATTACCGATGCATGACAATGAGGACAGGCATTATATAGAAAGGGTCCTTGACGGAGAACCTGATGCTTATGCTTTTCTGGTTGAAAAGTATAAAACTATGGCATATAATATATCGTTAAAGATAGTGAAGCGGCAGGAGGATGCCGAAGAGATCACCCAGGATTCTTTTTTCAGGGCATACAAGTCTTTGAGAAGCTTCAAGGGAGATGCGAAATTTTCCACCTGGCTTTACAGGATAGTTTACAATGCATCCGTGAGCCATACAAGAAAGAAAAAGCGTGAGATGCCTGTTGATGAACAAAGCAGAGATTTTTTAAAGCATCCGGATATGGTAGAGGATGGAGAAGGAGAAACTGATGAATCTCTTTCCGCAGCATTGAAGAAAGCAGTGGATTCGCTGCCTTCACCCGAACAGACAATGATAAATCTTTATTATTATGAAAACAGTAATATTGAAGATATTGCAAGAATCATGTCGCTTTCGGCCTCAAATGTTAAGGTTAAATTGTTCCGGATCAGGAAAAAACTTTATGATCATATAAAAAGTATTAACCAAAATAGTGAGTCCGCGTCAATCAAAATATAATATTAAATCGGGAATTGATGAACTATATAAAAGAAGACAAATTATTAAAGCCATTATTCCGGAAAAATCCCATGGAACCGGCTCCCGGAAATATTAATGAAAGGATTATGAGCCGGATAATGGCAGATCCGGAAATTGAGCCGGAGCGTAAGCCTTTTTTCCAACTTTGGTGGCTGGGCCTGGGAATACTTAGTCTGATTTCAATGTATTTTACCGGGATATTTAATTTTCTAAGGAGTTTATTCGCCCCTTATTTAATTGAAATTTACTTTATGTTCGAAAAATATACCAGTGAACTAACTGACCTGTTGCCTTCCAATGTCATTATCCTTCCATCTTCATATGTATTGCCTTTTGTTTTACTTGGTGGATTATTGATAATAATGCTGGACATTGTGTTTGGACGTAATTACAGTGGTGTAACATATCGATGAACCCGGTGTAATCATAAAAAACTGCCCGGCATCCTTATTTTATGATGGGTGCTAGCCAAGTCATACGGGATAAACATAAGGGATGCCGGAACAGTATAATATGCAGATAATAAAGTCAAAAAAGACTTGCAATATTTCTTTTGCTGATCTTGTTTATAAGTTCAAGTTTAGTTTTGAAGAAAGTATTCCTTTTAACAGGAACAGTAAAATAGAAACAGGTTCCCTTACCCTGTTCAGATTCAGGCCACATTTCGCCTCCCATTAATTCCACCAGGCTCTTGGAAATTGACAGTCCGAGTCCCGCACCTTTTAAATATCCTCCATTATTATGATTTGGACAGGCCCGGAAAGGCTTGAACAGATCTTCATTTTCAAAAGAACCCAGTCCTATTCCGGAGTCTTTAACATAAAAGCGGACTTTATTCCGGTTGATCTTATAATAACCAAATTCTATGCAACCCTTATTGGTGAACTTAGTTGCATTCCCAATCAGGTTGTGTATTATTTGCGTCAGCCTGTTGAAATCTGTAACCATGAAAAAGCTGTCATCCTCTCCTTTTGAAACTACCAGGTTAAGGTTTTTCTGTTTTATGGATTTTGATTCTTTGTATGTTTCATAAATATCATCCATTATGTCGTTTATGTAACACTCCTTCTCGTAGAGTTTAATGTCACCACTTTGAAGCTGTGAAGCATCAATCATATTATCTATTATTTCAAGCAGTTCGGAGCTGTTACTATTAATATGGTCAATGCAATCCTCTTTTTCTTTGCTATCCATTTTGTCATTTGCCAGAAGGTTGGCGAATCCCACAATGGCATTCATGGGAGTGCGTATATCATGACTTATATTGGAAAGAATTACCGATTGCAAATTTTGTAACCTGTTGCGCATAGTATTCAGCTCCTCTTCAAGGGACGCAATTTTTTGCGTAAGCCTTTTATTCTCATTTTTGGTATGCATAGAGAGTAGTGTTCTTTGTTTATATAAAGGTAAACAAGTATATCCCTGCATTTTGCCAGTTATGCAGGCCGGTAAATAATTTTCCCGGGCAGGCGGTTATAGATTTCTCAGGAGCCGGCTGGCGCTATGGCTGTAGTAACCTTCAGAACCGGCGATCTCTGTAAATAGATTTCTTGCCTGATCGTCATTTCCAGTCTTCAGGTAGCACAATCCCAAATACCACTCCGCATGCTCTATAAACAGGTTGTCATCATGATCGATTACCCGGTTAAAGGATTTTTCTGCAATACTGTACCGTTCAGTTTCCAGATAAGATATACCGGAATAAAAATTGGATGTGATATTTTCTCCATCGCTGGCAATAACTGTTTCAAACAAGCGCAGTGCAGATTCGTATTCCTGTTTTTCATATTTCTGCATTGCAGATATGAGGATGTCAGTTGTTTGGGAACTCCCGGACCTTACATTCATAAGCCCCTCATATGGCTCATAATATATTTCAAACAGCTTGTCCGAAGGAATTGACCTGTAGCTGAAAAGATAAATACCGGTGCCAAGCATGATGAATGCAGCCAGCGAAGCAACAGCTACACGGAACGCAACAGGTATGGAAAGTCTTTTTTCTGTCTTTGACGGTTTGACAGCTTCCTCTTTTTCAAAGAGACTGCTTATCTGTGCGCGGAAAGCCAGGGTTTCTTCGTTAAGAATAGCCTCACCAATATCTTTTTGCAGTTGGACTTCTTCTGCCAACGAGGGATTAAGCTCCATTTCCTCTTTGAACCAGTCGAGTTCTTCCTGCTCCATTTTTTGATTGAGGTATTTCTCAACAAAATCTGAATAATCAATTTGATTGCTCATGATAATTATATTTGAAATTATTAATAATCTTTTTTTGTATAGTATCGATGATAATTCATTATTTTCTAATTCTGGTTGTTACTAAAGGAATTCAGTTGCATAGTTACTTTTAGATGCAAGGTTCCTGTTTGTTTATAATTTTTGCTTCCCCGCTATCATTCATCTTTTTGAAGTACTGTTTTAGATTAATGTAAGTCATGCTTACATTTTTAATCGTTGTTAATTACCCTTAATAATCTAATTAACTCGATTTACGATCATTCTGCAATTATGTTATACATATCTTTCAGTTATATATCACTAAAGATCATATTCGGGAAATTATATATTCTGATTAATCGGGATATATAATATCTTCATCAACGCCGGGTATACTTCCGTCATTTGCCGGTTCACTAACAGTATTGGTTCCGCCGCGTATGGAATTAAGTTCATCATTAGTTATGTTGTTCTGTTTAAGAAGGAGAAATTTATCTGTTTCCATAGCTCCAATTTTCATGATCAATGGTTTTGCAATATTGGTAATCTATATGGGTTTGGACTGGTTGTTAATTTTCCTCTTCATCGGGTTCGGGATCCGGCAG
>CAZFOO010000021.1:0-31039 GCA_964520585.1 uncultured Bacteroidales bacterium | reverse complement strand
ACCGCTGGTTCCGCCGCGGATTGCATTAAGCTGGAATTTGTTGAGGCTGTTTTGTGCGAGTCCGGAAAAGCTGTTTAATGAGTTCATGATCTGTTTTTTTAAGTATTAGGGTTTATTGTTTTGTGATCTTGATCTTTTATGGGTTTGGACTGGTTGTTAATTTTCCTCTTCATCGGGTTCGGGATCCGGCAGCAGGATATCCACGTCAAGGTCTGCTGTTCCTCCACCGCTGGTTCCGCCGCGGATTGCATTAAGCTGGAATTTGTTGAGGCTGTTTTGTTCAAAAATGGAAAAATCGGTCATAGTTTTCATAGTCTAATTTTTTGGGTTGTTTTTTTAATTCACTGGTCTCTATAAGGAGGTGCAAAAAATAAAAAAACGTGACAATGGTTTTAAAATAGTTTTCTGTTTTTTTTATAAAAAATGAAACATAAGAATCAGTTTATCAGTATAATATAAATGATAAAAAAAATCAATCTTTTTTTTGTTCACTGCAGGAGTTTTCTGGATTTTTTGTCGACCCAAATATATAACCGGTCGAAAAAATTGTTTTAGCGAATATTTATGTCTGTTTGAAAAAGTTGATCTGAGAGAATTCTTTGTAATGAAACCCTCATGTTAATTTTTAACACAAAATAACATGTATAAACATGAGGGTTCCATGGATTTGAAAAGTAAAATATCCGAATCATGCATTTGTAACACATTGTTAAACAATTTACTAACTATACTTTATTCGAATGAATCATCCATGCTACTTCGTAACACAAAAATGCATGAATAAACAACATGGGTGATCCATGGATTGAAAAGCAAAATAACATCAACAAACCAGGAAAATCCAGGGGATTGAAAAACCGAATATGAATTACTTGTTAAATATAATTCATTGATTATTAACTTTATTAACCTGATTTGTATACATGATATTAATAATTATGGATAATTGATTGAATTTCCTATTTTTACCTGAGAATCTACCGGTCAGTCCTTTACTATTATAGTTATATAGATATAAATATTATTATTCCCCGGCTATCAGATGCGCTATCTATTGTTTAAAACCTTTTTGTTCTTAATGATTTTTGTTTTCGGATTATCCCTATTTACCCTCTTTGGATACAACAAAGAGAATGGTAATCCCGATTCCGCCCGTATCTATAATAATAAAGGTATTGAAAGGTACAAGGCTGGTGATTATGAACAGGCCGGGATCCTCTTCCAGAAATCACTTAAAATAAAAAAGGAGCAGCAAGGTACACTTTCCATAGATATGGCCACCACATATTCCAATCTTGGTGTGGTAAACCGCCGGCTCAAACGGACCGAAAATGCGATGCCCTATTATGATACTGCCGGCTATATTTTTCTAAACCATCATGGTCCGGATCATCCATGGCTTGGGGCCGTATATCAGAATCAGGGAAATATAATGAGGGAGCAAAGGGATATTAATTCCGCCCTTAACTATTACAACAATGCCCTCCGTATTTTTCAGAAAAACGGGGAGGTCAAATGGGTTGCCAGCTTATATAATAATATCGGGTTGGCATATTTCCATAAGGGTGATTATAAGTTGGCCGAAGGTTATTTTCTCACTGCCCTTGAAACAAGGAAGGGAGGGGATCCGGCGTTGAATGCCCTGCCGGCTGGAAATCTTGCAAATTGTTATAAGGCAACCGGGGATATTGAGCAGGCGGACCATTATTACCGCATGGCTCTTGACATGATATCTGAATTCTGGGGAGAAGATCATAACTATTTTGCAATAAATCTTATGAATTATGGCTTATTCCTTGTCACCGATGCCGGCGAACCCGATAAGGGTTATGAGATGTTAATGAAGGCACTGGATATTCACCGGTCCTTATATGGAGATCATGGTCCGGACGTGGCGCGGACTTACATGAATATTGGGTATTATTTTGAATTAACCGGCGACTACCGGTCCGCCCTCAAATATCATCAGAAATCGCTGATAGCGAACTGCATCTCATTTAATTCCCTGGTTATTACCGAAAATCCAAAGTCCGGTGAAGAGGTTTATTCTCTTGATTATATGCTGGCTAGTCTTAAGCACAAGGCCTTTGCCCTCTACTTGCTTTCGAATGAAATGGATAAAAAAGCAAATCTTGAGGCCAGCCTGGAAACATATGAATTGGCAATTGAATATATTGAAAAGATAAGGATGGGGCACCATACGGAAGAGAGTCAATTGCTACTGTCTGAAAGTGAACACGAAACATATATGCAGGCCATTCATGCAGCATATAAAACTTATGAATTTACCGGCGAGAAAATCTTTCTTGAAAAAGCATTTATTTTTTCAGAAAGAAGCAAGGCAGCCAGCCTTCTTTCTTCCATAAGAGATGTTGAGGCGAGGTCTTTTGGAGGTGTTCCGGAAGAACTGCTGACAGAAGAAAAGGATATAAAAAGAAAAATAGCCGGGTACAGGGAGCTGATCTATGAGGAACAGAAGGAAGCCGATGCCGATACTGCAAATATCAGCTTCTGGCAGGAGCGGGTTTTCTCTCTGGAACTGGAACTGAGGCAGCTAATAAGCAGGCTCAAAGAGGAATTCCCGAATTATTACTCATTGAAGTATAACCGGGATGTTTGTGGGATTGAGTTAGTGATGGATGAAATAGGTTCTCGTGACGCCCTTGTTTCATACGTGGATAATGATTCACTGATTTATATTTTCACGGTCACTAAAAGGAGCTCGGACTTGTACTGTGTAAATAAAACAAGTGCATTTAAGCAACATATTGAAGAATTGCTGGATGTCCTGACAAGCGGCAATCTTGACAGAGAAGTGAAAGATGATTATATGACTTTCACCTCCACATCCAGGTATTTTTATAATCTCCTGCTTGAACCTGTAATTTCAGGCCTAGATCAGAAAAGACTGATAATAGTCCCCGACGGAACCCTTTCCTATCTGCCTTTCGACCTTCTGCTTTCATCTGATCCTGAACCGGACAAGATCAATTATGCAGCCCTGAAATATCTGTTAAGGGATTTTAGTGTGACTTATAATTATTCGGCTACTTTGTGGCATGAAAGTATTGTTAAAGAATCAGATTTTTCGGGTAAAATTCTTACTCTGGCCCCTAGTTACGAATTTTCGGAGATCCCTGCCCCTGGAACTTACAGCAGCAGGCAGTATTACCGTGATAAATTGATGCCTCTGCCAGGAGCCAGGGAAGAAGCCATAAGCATTGCTGGTATGATGGATGGCGAAACTTTACTGGATGAAGAGGCAAGTGAATATAAATTTAAACAAATAGCAGGAGAGTACCGCTTACTGCATCTTGCTATGCATACCCTTTTGGATGATGAAAATCCTATGTTCTCAAAGCTCGTGTTTTCTGATCCGGAAAACGATCAGGATGACGGGTTCCTGAATACTTACGAAATATATAATATGTCTATGAATGCAAGTCTTGCTGTTCTAAGTTCCTGCAGGAGCGGATATGGAACTTTACAGCGTGGTGAAGGAGTAATGAGTCTTGCCAGGGGTTTTCTCTATTCCGGTATTCCTTCGATCGTGATGACCAACTGGGAAATAGAGGACAAGTCCGGGGCCGAGATAATGATCTCTTTTTATAAATACCTGTTAAAAGGATTCAGAAAGGATGAAGCTTTGCGGCGAGCCCGGCTTGATTTTCTTGACAATACCGATATGCTCAGATCGCATCCTTATTTCTGGGGAGCATATGTCAGCATCGGAAATCCGGATCCAATCTTTAGAACACACCGGGAAATTTACCCTTATTTAACATTTGCAGGACTGATGTTTATTTTGGGAGTAGTTCTATGGCAGGTGAAGGTCAGGTCATGAGTGCTGCAATACTCTATTCCCGGGTTTGTTTTTTTAGTTCAATATATTCGGGATCCTGACTGATCATTTGCATAAGCTGTTGCATGCATAGATATTTTTTCCTGCGTGCATAGTCCTCATTGGTGTAGTTCATTCTGGTTGCTATTTCCCGGAAAGATTTTTTCCTGAAAAACATCTTTAAAACCCTTTTACAATTGCCGGCTAATTTTCGGTATTGCCTCTGGTAGATTTTTTCATACCGGGTTTTTATATGTTCTTCATAGATGGTTTCTCCGGGACTTTCATTTACTGTTGCAGCAGATGCCTCGTTCTGTACAGACTCATTGTTAATATCCTCATCTGAAGCGTAGTCATGGTTAGGGTTATTCTGGCGGAACCATAGAAATCTGCAAAGAACAATGAAGAAGTTGTGAAAAGATGATTTAATTACAAGATTATTTTTTTTAATCCTGTTAAAAACTATTATAAGCGCTTCCTGGAAAAGGTCCCTGGCATCCTGTTCATTCCCTCCGTTACTTATTACTATTCTTTTGATTTTCGGGAAGTACTCCTTATATAAGTATTCCAGTATACTTTCCTTTCTGTTTTTAATACCAGTCAGAATGGTTTTGTCGGAATACTTTTCCACGGGCCGGAGATTATCAAATAATAAATTTGTTTCCAAACCTAAGAGAAAATAAGGTATTCCCCAAAATATTAATTAAAATTTTAACAATATCTGCCGCATAAAAGGTTTTTTGTGTTTATTCTGAGGACCTGACAATATATATTAATTTCGGATCTCATTTTTCATTTTCTGTCCTGATTATTGAGGATCAATCAATTTATTTATTAGTCTATGTCTAATTAGGCTGAAAACATTTGACCTGAAGGTCGATTTCCCATGCAATATATTGCGTTTTATTGAATTTTCAATTGAAGGGAAATTCATTTACATTTGCCGCATAAATAATTTTTTGAAATAATAAAGTGTGACATGGATCTGGACTGGGTTGGTAAATTAGTTAAGGATTGGTTTATGAATGCCGGATTAGCGGAACAGTATGCAATACTGCTTAAGACAATCATTGTTGTAATTCTGATCCTTCTATTGGCCTATATTGCAAATTTTCTTACTAAGAAACTGCTTCTGGCTTATATCCGGCAATGGATAATAAAAAGCAAGACCCTTTGGGATGATAAACTGCTTGAACATAAGTTGCTTGACCGGCTGTCCAACTATGCTCCTGCACTAATCATCTATTATACTGTTCCTGCTGCATTGGCAAATTATCCTGAGACGGTTGGTCTTATTCAGTCTGCCTTATCTATTGTGATGATAATCCTTGGAGTACTGGTAATCGACTCCCTGTTAAATGTCTTTCATGAAATATATAAAACCTTTCCCGTCTCAAAAGATGTGAGTATCAGGGGATATATCCAGGTAGCAAAGATTATTGTCTACTTTATTGGGATTATTCTGATACTGTCGGTCATTATGAATGAATCCCCCGTTGTTTTCCTCACCGGACTCGGGGCCCTGGCGGCTGTGCTTCTCTTGGTTTTCAAGGATACTATACTGGGGTTTGTGGCCAGTATCCAGTTGTCAGCTAACGATATGGTACGGATCGGAGACTGGATCGAGATGCCCGGTCATAATGCTGACGGTCCTGTTACGGAGATTACCCTAAATACGGTTAAAATAAGGAACTGGGATCAGACAATTACTACAGTGCCAACCTATGCATTGGTTTCCGAATCTTTTTATAATTGGCGTGGAATGACAGAATCCGGTGGCCGGAGAATAAAACGATCAATAAGCATTGATATTAAGAGCGTTAGGTTTTGCACCCCAGAAATGATTGAGAAATTCCGGAAGGTCAGGGTACTCACTTCCTATATTAATGATAAAGAAGAGGAGATGCGGCAGTATAATGAAGTTCATGGAATTGATGATTCTGTAGTGGTTAATAAACGCAGGCAGACCAATATCGGGGTATTCCGGAAATATTGTGAGCTGTATCTCAGGAACCATCCGAAGATACATCAGGGTATGACTTTTCTGATAAGGCATTTACAGCCTTCCGAAACCGGCATTCCGATTGAGATATATGTGTTCACGACGGAACAGGAATGGGCCGTTTACGAAAGTGTACAGGCTGATATATTCGATCATATTCTGTCGGTTGTGCCTGAATTTGGACTAAGGATTTTCCAGAATCCCAGCGGTGATGATTTCAGGAATCTGCTGAAAGACTAATTATAATCGTTAAAGGAATAAAGCCTGTATGGCGCTTCTATGCACTGTTACAAGAAATGATGAATCAAAAATGGGAACCCATCCATTTGAAATAAACCGTATGAATTATATGCTTATGGAAAGACAGGCGATATGATACTCCGGTCTTATAAACCCCAGATAACTTTATTCCCTCTGCCTTACAAATTCATAAAGCAATACGGAAGTTGCTGCAGAAACATTTAATGATCCGATTGTTCCCATGATGGGAATCCTGATCCTGATATCTGCGACAGATAAGAGGCTGGCAGATATACCCTTTTCTTCGGATCCCATTATAAGGGCAGCGGGGCCGGTGAGATCGGCTTTATGATACAGATCTCCTTCCTTTTCAGTTGCAGCTGCAATCCTGATGCCGCAGTTTTTCATGTATTCAGCACTTTTCGGGAGACTGGCCGAGCGGCACACCGGGATAGTGTACAAAGCTCCTGCAGATGTCTTCAGTGCATCGGGGCCCGGCAGTGCACCCCCTTTCGAGGGGATTACAAGGGCATGTACACCGGCACATTCAGCGGTTCTTGCAATAGCTCCGAAATTTCTTACATCTGTAATATTATCTAAAACCAGTAATAAAGGAACCTCTCCCTTTTCAAAAAGAGAAGCAATAATCTCTTCCAGATTATGATAGGTTATGCTGGAAATAAGGGCTATTACTCCCTGATGGTTGATCCTGCTTATCCTGTTTAGTTTTTCGAGCGGTACGAACTGGAAAGGTACCTGGTGTTGCTTAAGCAGATTTATCAACGATTGAGAAAGCTCTCCTTTCAGACCGGTCTTAATAAAAACCCTTTCAATTTCACGGCCTGATTCAACAGCTTCTATTACCGGTCTTAAACCATATATGATGTCTTTCCTCATATTTTTTGTTTTTCAATCTCTTCATTAAGTTTTGCCCAGCGTTCCATTTCTTCATTCAACCTTGCTTTTTTCCTGTCATACCGGGTGAAAAAATCCTGTTCCAGCCCCATCAGCGTTTTTTTATCAGGTGATTCAAGAAGAAGATTCATACTTTCAATTTCCTTTTCCAGTTCATCAATAGCCAGTTCCATGCGCCGTACTTTATTCTCCAGTTTTCTGATTTCCTTTTCCTTCTCTTTCTTTTTCTCCCAGGATAATTTCCCTTTGGTGTCCCTGGTTTCATTTTTCACCGTTTGACGGGTCTTTTCTTCTGGTTTTTCTATAGCATCAAGAGATTCCAGGCTCCTTTCCTTAAGGAAATCATATATTCCTCCTATGTGCTCTCTTATTTTCCGGTTTCTGAATTCATAGATTTTCCCGGTCAGTCCATCGAGAAACTCCCTGTCATGTGAAACGATTACCAGCGTGCCGTCATACTTTATAAGTGCTTGTTTAAGCACGTCTTTGGAATGCATGTCAAGATGATTGGTAGGTTCGTCAAGAACCAATAGATTATAAGGTTCCAGAAGCAATTTGGCTATGGCAAGCCTTGAGCGTTCGCCACCGGATAATACCCTGACCTTTTTATCCACAGATTCACCACTGAACAGAAATGCTCCCAGAATATTCCTTACCCTGGTCCTTATATCTCCTGTAGCTATATCGTCAATTGTCTGAAAAACAGTTTTTTCATCATTAAGCAGCTCGTCCTGGTTTTGTGCGAAATAGCCAATCCTTACGTTGTGGCCCAATTTCAGGTCGCCTTCGAAATCCAGTTCCCCCGTAATTATTCTGGAAAGGGTCGTTTTCCCTTCTCCGTTGCGGCCAACGAAAGCAACCTTTTCATTTCTTTCAATTATCATGCTGACATTTTCCAGTACTGTATTATTGCCATATTTTTTGCTGATGTTCTTCATTTCAGCAACTATGCTACCCGCCCTTGGGGCGGGAGCAAAACGGACATTCATGGTTGACACATCCTCTTCATCTACTTCAATAACATCTATTTTCTCAAGCTGCTTTATTCTTGACTGTACTTGTACTGCCTTGGTCGCCTTATATCTGAACCGGTCAATGAATTGTTCGGTATCTGAGATCTTCTTTTGCTGGTTACGGTACGCTGCCATTTGTTGCTCCTTCCGTTCCTTCCGGAGTTCAACATACCTGGAATATGTAGCCTGGTAATCGAATATTTTACCAAGTGATATTTCAATTGTTCTGTTGGTGATATTATCGAGAAATGCGCGGTCATGCGAAATTAAAACCACTGCACCCGGATATTTGGATAGGAATTCTTCAAGCCATTGTATAGATTCAATATCAAGGTGGTTGGTGGGTTCATCCAACAGGAAAAGGCCGGGCTTCTGCAGCAGCAGTTTAGCCAGCTCAATACGCATTCTCCATCCTCCGCTGAATTCCGAAGTTTTTCTGTTAAAATCAGCAGGTTTAAAGCCCAGTCCCCCGAGTGTCTGCTCCACATCTGCGTGTATATTGCCTCCGCCTATCAGTTGGTAACGTTCTGTTGCTTCCGCCAATTTGCTTATGAGATCTAGGTACTCTGCCGATTCATGATCTTTTCTTTTGGAAAGCTGGTTGTTTATAAGTTCTATATTCTTTTCCATTCTTAGTACTTCTGAAAAGGCGGAAATCGCTTCTTCAAATACTGTTTTCCCGTCCTGGTGTACCATTTGCTGAGGCAGGTAACCAATGTTAATATCATCAGGAACAACTACTTCTCCCTGATCAGGTTCTGTTAATCCTTTTATAATCTTTAAAAGAGTAGTTTTGCCTGCACCGTTCTTTCCCACCAGCCCTATACGGTCGCGTTGGTTTATCTGGAATGATATTCCACTGAAAAGTTCAAAGCCTCCAAACTGAACTGCTAACTGATTTACCGATATCATAATCTTTTATTCAAGGCCGCAAAGATAAGAATTAGCTATCTATTGCTTAACTGAAATAGCAGGTTTTTATTTTTTAAAGAGTCTGATCAATGTTGCCAATCGCTGGAATGATGATGGCACAAAGAGTTCTGCTGAATCTGAAAGACCGGGTTCTTAATTATTATATACTGATATATTGATGAATAGATGTGATTAATATTACAGGCAGATAAAATAGTTCAAAAAGACATTTTAACCTTTCAGTGTCATTTCAAGTTAACCGATAATATTAACTTTGCAAAAAAAATATTGTGAGAAAGAAAAGATCGCTCCCGCTACTCAAAAATATTGAAATAACTGGAATTGCCGCCGAGGGCAAGGCTATAGCCAAGCATGATAATATGGTCATTTTTGTACCATTTGTTGCTCCCGGTGATACAGTTGATATCCAGGTTACAAAGAAACGCAGGAATTATATGGAAGGAAGGGCGGTGAAACTTCATTCTCTCTCCTCTATGCGGACAGTCCCTTTTTGTGAACATTTTGGTATTTGTGGCGGATGTAAATGGCAGCACATATCCTACAAGCATCAGACTGATTTCAAGCAGCAGCAGGTAATAGACCATTTCAAGAGGATCGGCAAGCTTGATATTCCGGAGCCAGAACCCATACTTGCGTCTCCGGAAACCCGGTATTACCGTAACAAACTTGAATTTACATTCACCAGCAGACGGTGGCTTACAGAAGAAGAGGTTGAGAGTGGCGGAAAAATAGATGAATTCAGGGCGGCAGGTTTTCATATCCCGGGACGTTTTGATAAAGTGTTGGATATAAAAAACTGCTATCTTCAGAAAGAGCCTTCCAATTCCATAAGGCTGGCGGTTAAAGATTACGCCATTGAGAACGGGATGGAATTTTTTGACCTGTTAAAACAAAGTGGTTTTTTAAGAACTCTTATAATACGGACAAGTTCTCTTGGAGAGGTTATGGTTATAATGGTGTTTTTCCATGAAGACATTGAAAACCGCGAAAAATTACTAAATCATATTAATAAATGTTTCCCGGGGATTAGTTCGCTGATGTATGTTATTAATCCAAAGGCTAACGATACAATCCACGATCTCGAAGTAAAGCTGTTCAGAGGTAAAGACCACATTCTTGAAGGAATGGAGGATCTTAAGTTCAAGGTGGGCCCAAAATCTTTTTATCAGACCAACTCACTTCAGGCATATGAATTATATAAAATTGTAAGGGACTATGCGGATCCGCAAAATCATGAAGTTATTTACGATTTGTATACAGGAACCGGAACCATTGCCGCTTTTATTTCCAGGCACTGCACTAAGATGATCGGTCTTGAGTATGTTGCCGGCGCCGTGAATGATGCAGAGTTTAATGCAGAACTGAACAACCTTGATAATGCAGGATTTTTTGCCGGCGATATCAGGGATATGATCACACCTGGATTCATTGAACAAAACGGAGCACCCCATACGATCATAACTGACCCACCTCGCACCGGAATGCATCCGGATGTGGTTAACAGAATACTGGAAATATCTCCCGGCAAGATTGTTTATGTAAGCTGCAATTCAGCCACCCAGGCGAGAGATATACAATTAATGGAGTCACATTATCGTATCGACAGGATGCGTGCCGTTGATATGTTTCCTCATACCCAGCATATTGAAAATGTTGTATTGCTAACGAAACGATAAGGAGAATTTATGATTTGTCGAGATGGAAAATAATTTTTCCAAATCCCTCGATAGCTTTTGTGTTAATATTGACGATGTTTTTGTCAATTCCCAAGGCCTTTTCAATCAACATCTTCTCAAAACTGTTCATTTTATTCAGATCAAACTCTCCTCCGAAAAGACCCTTGGCGACCGCATGGTTTCTTAATTTTTCACTATAGGCATCATGAAACTGTCTCACCGCTGTCTTACCTTCATACATGTGACAAAGGTAAAGCCCCAGCCTTTTGGTAAGTAATTCATCTTCATGCTTATTGCAGAACTTTCTTATTTTCCCCTGAATTGAACCTATATGAACAGATCCCCCTATAATAACAATATCATAGTTGTCAAGACCTGGAGGGTCCTGCAATCTCAAATTAACAAGGTCCACATCCTTCCAGTACATATTACTGAGCATGTGAGCGGCTTTTTCAGCACAGCCATGCAGAGACATATAAATGATTACAGCTGACATATTTACTGTTTTGTATTAACCTTATTGAATTTGTGTTTGTTTTTTCTGACATAAATAATTTCCCGGTTTTCATATTCTACTGCTATTTTATTTAGGATATGATTTTCCCGCGAAAATCTTGTTGCTTCTATGCTCCTAACGGCTAGTACGCCAGGAGATGTCCCGCTTATAAAACATGAATCGTAATTGTCTGTTTCAGTGGAACGGGTTTTTCTCTCAATAATTTCTATTTGTGAATTCCCGCAAATATCAAGGATTTTTTTCCGGGTTATTCCCGGGAGCACCTCCCTGCCGGGCGTAGTAATTATTTTATTCTCTTTGATAAGGAAAAAATTTGATTTACTGCCTTCGGTAATAAAACCATTTTTATCTACCAGCAGTGCCTCCCAGGCATTGGCAGATTTTATTTTCTGATCTATTGCAGCTCTGAAACCAGGATTTATAATTTTAGAATGAACACTTTGCCTTTCGGCATGCACAAGGATTAGATCAACCCCGGAAGTATATTCATCTGATGAAGGATATCTGTGAGGAGTATAATAACTAAAAATATCGGGAGAATGGTGCAGTTCCCTGCGATAATGTAAAATGATTTTGATGTTTCCATTGATTACGGACGGATTATGCGCAATAAGCATAATCAGGTTTTCTTTTATCCGGGCTAATGGAGGCCGGGAATCAGCCCCCTGGTTTAATACAGAGTATTCGAGTCTCTCCAGGTGGTCTTCAAGAAAAAGGGGGACTTTTTCACGGACTTTTAATACTTCATAAAAAGATGTTCCGGTAAAAAGAATGCTGTTGTCAAATTCTTCTGCCGGGACCTTTTTACCATTTATGATAAAGAAGTCCGCGCGAACTTCATTCCGGGTTTCCGTGTTTGTCATAATATAGAATAGATTACTATGTAAAACATCACAAAGAGACACTTGTTTAAAATAAATTTGTTTAGTAATAATTAATTTGTAATTTGTATATGTTATTGTTTTGGGGTAAATCTATTTTCTGTATAATATTTTATCACATGTCCAGTCGTAGAAATTTTAAGAAAGACATAAATAATCTTTGTTATGAGGTTATTTATGAATGTGTCATTTTTCTTGAGCACACCCCTTCGCTCAATCAGGAGAATGTCTATCAGATTATTTCTGATGCTGTTGAACTTAGAAATAATCTGATACATCAGGTAAACAATGACGGTGGTAAACAATCTTCTGCACACACTTCAAGATCATTTTACAATGGGCTGAGAGAAAATTTGTATGACCGGACAATCTCCTTTATTGAAAGATTGAACAATTTGCCAAGATAATTATCTGTCTGGTTTTTCATCACCATTAATAGTCCCAAGGAACTTTATTTGTCTGTAAATACATCATTTTTTATCTTTAGCTTTAGCAGGCAAAATTATCACGGCAGGCTGAACACTCTTTAGTAGCCGGTGTATTACCTTTGCTGAATATCATTATTTTGATGATTGTGCCGGTTTTTTATTATTTTTATTTTTAAATTATAAATACTTTTCTGATGCAAATAGAAATGTTTACTGCTGAGTGGCTTAATTTCGTAGAGCTTAATATATCCGGTAATAACGACTTTTTTAACAAGTGTGATCCGGAGTCTTTTTATGTTGAAAGTGAGGTGTTCAGCCTATTCTCTGCATGTTTCGAAAAAAGTAATGACCTTTATGATTATTTCACTCCTACCCGATACAATTCAAGAAGAATAATACCTCTGCAAAATGAATTAAGAAATAGTTTCGGGCAAATTTCAGGTATTACAGATCTTTCAGATTTTAAGGCTTTTGCCGGGGAGGTGTTCCTGGGGAGCAATTTTCTGGCCGGACTCGTCAAGGAAGATCCTGACTGGGAATGCCATTGGGAGGAGTACAAGCAAAAATTACTTAAAGTAAACGAAGAAATGGTCGGGATAACCGAGAAGTGCATTGCCGATGAACGTATTCTCTGGGTCATTGGTTATTGAATCCTGCCCCGCTTTTCAGAACTTCATCAATTTCCCTGAAGTAAGTGCTGTTCATTCTTCTGATCGCCTGCCTGTATGCCTCTTCACTTGCACGGTTAAAATCAAAATGAGATCCTCTGAATCCTTCCAGTTCCCTGTGATAAATCATATTGCCATTTTGGGCTTCGACAAAAATGCTGCCTTCCAGTACAACATTTTTATATGAGCCTGACTCTCCTGCAGAATAGGTGCCGGCTGTTATCCTTACGAGATAGTCGGGTTTGTCCGAATTATTATCAAGAATATATCCTGCATCAATCGCATTTTTTTTAAAACTCTCCCCAAGAGTACCCCCTGATAATTCCGCACCCATCAATTCCTCTTTTATATCAAGGGCTATTACAGGTTTAATGATATTTATCCTCATTGCCGACTCCGGAACAGAAAATCTCCCGACAAGCCTTCTTATAACCGGATCGGTTGTAGCTTCAGATATAATGCTTTCCAGATCAGCCTTAACAGTTAAGGTTTCTGCATTTCCAGATGACCTTACCCGGTCAATGCCGAATCCTCCTGTACCGTCCCTGCCGGTACGGATGCGATTGTTTCTAATAGGCCTCCCTGAATAATCTGCCAGCAGGGGGAAATCTGGTGCAGGGGTGGTGGACATGTACGTAATTTTGAATTTAAGACTGGATGGTAATATTTCCTGCCCCGTCTTAACTTCTACCTCCCTTTTAAACGGGGATATTTCCAATTGTGAAATCGTGTTGGACATTTCACTGAAGATTTCATTACCCAACTGGATTGTTTTCCCATCCATTTCATATGGTAGTGGATCATTCAGATAATCTTTTATTGCTGTCATGGAATTTATAAAATATACCAGACTCATCCTGATATCTCCCCGTTCCCTGCTCTCAAGAGCATTTTCCAGATGCCCCGCTGCAAGAGTTGCAGCATCATTTTTGCGGGATGCTTTGATCTCATTATACCGTGATGCTGAAAGACTGTAATATACCCAGTAGTTGTCCTGGTCCTCCCATGTGTCACTGAGTTCAAATCCTTCAAGTTCTTCCTGAGTTCGTGCCTGAATAGTAGAGGAGAAATCCTCCCTGAAGCCGAGGTTTGATTCGAAGGCATGTAATACCGAATTTGAGGATATGTTTACAGATATTTCACTTGCAAGGTCGGAAAGGGCATTTTGTTTTGCGGCCTGCTGATATTGATTAATGTTCGAATTTTTCCTGGCCCATCCTATTCCTGTATAATAACCAGGTGTAACAGGCCGGCTTTTTATCCAGTAGGGCTGGGGCGAAGTGTTTTCAGGTACATTTTTTTGTGTCCCGCATGCCTGTATAAATAATGACATGATAATAATTAAGCTGTACTTTATCATGTATGTCTTCATTGTTCTGGATTATAATCATTTACTTCAGCGCTGACTTTTTGTGCAATTCCTTCAATAAGCTTATTCTGTAGTGCAGCAGTTGTCAGGATAGCCTGTCTGGCACTAAAGAGATCCTGGAGATTTTTCACCATTTGGGGTTCATCGTGGACCTTATCCTTCGGTGACTCCCTGTTTGTATATTCCCAATGACCGGGGACAAGGTTTTCATGATTACCCTCAAAAACAGCATAATGAATTCTGTCCGTGGGATTAAGTTCTGCCACTCCCGATAAAATAATAGCTCCGGTTTCAGTTGAGCTAAGCTGATAATGGAATGAACCTGAAGCCTGATTCTCTTTTTGGATCTCGTGGTAAGTGACTTTATGATATATTGTTTTGGTTGATTTCTCCCGGGTAACATTATCTTCAGTTTCAATAACTTCTTTAAGATAAGCCCTTTTTTCGGTGCGTTTTGAACGGCCCTCATTCACACTTAGGTTCATAAGGCTGCCGGTAAGAAATGCTTTTGCTGCCATCAGCTTTCCAACTCTTATGTCATTTCCAATGCTTGCGGCCAGTTCCTGTTCTTTGAGAAAAGCATCTATGTTCTGGTCATCTACCACCTGAATAAAGGGGTTTTCCAATTTGCTGATTTCTGAAATTATAAGTGTTTTAATGATATTATGGGCATTCCTTTGCCTTGACCTGTTTTCGAAATCCGCAACAGCAATCGTTATCTTCCCGGCTGCCAGGGCATCTTCCCTCAACTCTCTTGCATCTTTATACGAACCGTAATCATTAAGAAGCAAAGAAAAAGTATTGTAGGCTCTCCTGTAAAAACCGTTATTTAAATGTACAACACCTTCACGGTAAAGTGGTTCGCCCCGGGAAACTTTTATATACTGGTTTAGGTCCCTGTAGGAAGGATCTATCCGGTTTATCTCAGAAAATATTTCATCTGCCTTGCTGAAATTTTCTTCTTCAAGAAGAAGCCTTGCCTCTTCAAAAGAGCTGTCAAGGTATTTAGGCTTTGCCTCCTCCCAATATGACTGTGCTTGTTCAGGCATTTTAAGGTCGATCCCGGTTTTCTCAATTCTTTGCTGATAGGCAAATGCCTCCAGATAATTGTATACTGTTTCTTTGTCATTACCCGAGAAGTATGCCTGGTTAACCAGAGTCGCTTTCGCTTCCAGTGACCTTTGACCGGTTCTGCGCAGACCAGTTGCAGCTTCAATATTTTTTGAGTTTGCGTTGAATGCCTTAAGATAATTCTCGGCAGCCATCTCGTATAGTCCGGCATCTTCAAGTTTGCTGGCCTGTTTGACATGCCTTTTTGAAGCACAGGATTGCCCTCCGGTAAATATCACAATTAAAATCAGAATTGTTGCCGGGGAGAGATTTGAGAAATATTTTTTCACCTGGAATGAGTTTTTTTGTTATTATCTGGATGGATTTTGATTTTAACGGTAACCGCGATTGAACCGTCCGACGGTCTGCTCCGCGGCCCTGCATATTCCTGTGGCAATGAAGTTGGTATTCTGTTTAAATAGCAGACCACAGAACTTATCTTACAATCAGTCCTGCAGTCACGCTATTATTATCCATTAATAAATTAATGAGGTATTCAGATCGACTGGTTATTATTAATATCCCCTGTCCTGTCTCATCTGGTCCATTTCACCATTGAAGGTATCTTTGAATTTCTCATAATCATAGTCCACCCTGAGCCTGTCATCAGCTGCAATCCGCTGATTCATGGCATTAACTATTTCTTCTCCGGAGAGCTCGATGGCTATATAAGTCTTATACATACCTTCAGAAGTCCTCATAAGTTCTTCACATATTACTCTTGTGCCGGTTAGTCGCTGGTTTATGACTTCTCTCGAGAGGCCTTCATATCTTTGAGTAAATTCGGAACGGTCACCAACTGCGACGTCCTGGATGTAATTGTCAATAACACTTTTTACCGTGGTCTCTATTTGTCCCGCTAATTCAGCCCTGGCATTGCTGAGAGCCATCCTTTTTGAGTTGGCCTGGTTCTGGCTTTCGGCCACGGAATTTGACCTGAAATATTCGTTGTCAGAAAAGAATTCCGGTCCGCTGCATAATACCTCCACCCGGGTCTCCCCGGGAGGTGCCTGTGCTATTTCTTTTTTTGATTTGCACTGGCTAAAAGAAACAACTGCAATAAGCAAAATTGCTGTAAAATTAAAGTAAACTGGTTTTCTCATTTGAAATGATTTAATTAATAATTCTTTTTTTGTTGCGATACCGGCATCAAAAACTGACAATTCAATTATGATGCCATAATCATTATTTGCTTATAATTCCTGTACGTAAATTTTTTTGGAATGTTCCGTTTCTTTTAATTATCCTGCTTATTTAGTGACGATAAAAGCTTTTTGTAATAATTATGCATTTTTTGGTAATGTGAACCTTCCCAATAGATGTGGCCACAATTATTACATATTAAGAATTTATCAAAGTACTTGCTTGTATCCGTATCAAGTAAATGTTCAACATCCCTTTTGTCAACTATGGACAGGATGCCGTTACAGGATATACACCGGGTGAGGAAACGTATAGAGGATTGAAGCTGGAGGCGGTTGATTACTTCTTTAAGCTGGACATCAGGATTTTGTGAACGGATATAATATCCTTTTTTTACAAGGCTGTTTTTTAAAATGCCTTTATCACGGGTAAGGATAATTCTGTTTTCTTTTGCTGCGATTTTTATTATCTCCTTATCTTCAAAATCGTTGCGGTATAATGTGTCAAAACCCGTCATTCTGAGTAATCTGGCCAGCCGGCCCAGATGAACATCAAGAATAAACCAGGGTTTACGAAGTTGTTCGGTTTGATTATTTTTCAGTGGACTTATATCAAAGGATTCAAAAACAGGATAAACTGCCACCCTGTCTCCATCTGACAGTTTGTGGTTGAAATTTGCCGGTTCACCGTTTATCAGGATCAAATCAACTTCGGTGTGGGGTACATTTTGTGCTTCGATTGCATCCTT
This sequence comes from uncultured Bacteroidales bacterium, assembly GCA_964520585.1. Classification (GTDB taxonomy): domain Bacteria; phylum Bacteroidota; class Bacteroidia; order Bacteroidales; family PUMT01; genus PXAP01. The sequence continues at coordinate 13,555 of CAZFOO010000021.1, read as the reverse complement.
AACAGAAGGCTTTCCGTTAAATGAGTATATATTATCTTTTTTTTTGAGTCTGGCCGGGAGAAAATCATTCAGTTCTTCATAGAAACGGAATATCGCTTTTTTTACCGGTGTGTGCTTCATAACCTGGCGGATTTAAAATCATGGCTGGCAGATAACGCAGAAATATAACTGTCAACTTACCCGGTAATATTGTTACCATATTACCGGGTAAGTTTAGGAGAATATTGTCGTTAGGTGTAAAGCTTAATAAAGCTTCTTTACTTTGAATTCAGGAATTCTTTCACTGCTTTTTTCTCTTCTTCAGATGCATGATTTTTCATATAGTCAGCAACCAGGCCGGGAGGTTCTTCTTCTTTTCCCGCGAATATCATTGCGGCACTGTTCATGCAATATCTTAGTCCGGTAGGAGGAGGACCGTCTTCAAAAACATGGCCAAGATGAGATCCGCTGGATGAGTCAATAATCTCAGTGCGTATCATCCCATGGGATCTATCCTCCCGGTATAATATGGCTTCTTTGGTTATCGGTTCAAAAAAGCTCGGCCATCCGCAACCGGAATCAAACTTGGAATCTGAAGCAAAAAGAGGTTGGCCTGTTGCAGCCGAATAATATATTCCCGGCTTTTTGTTTTCATTGTACAATCCGGTAAATGCTCTTTCAGTACCTGCCTTTCTAAGAATCTCAAATTGCCCTGGCTCCAGGAGTTCTTTCCATTCCTGTTCACTCCTTTTTATTTTGTATTCACCCGTATCTTTGTTCCGTGGTATTTTATGTTTTGATGTCATATCTGAGGGGTTCTGGGTAATTAGTATTCCTGGTAACAGTATTGAAACTGCCAGGATTAATAGTAGTCTTGCCATTATAATATAACTTTTCAATTTATTATATAACAGCAGGCTGGCGGGAATTGTTCAAAAACTGCATATATGGTTGCGGAAAATGTTACAGATGGCAGATCAGATCTTGTTACTTTCCCGAATAAAAATTTACCTTGTTTTTGCCGGAAACTTTATAAATTCCCGGATATAAAAAGAGCAAAAAATCTTTTGGATTCTTTGCTCTTTGTGCCCAGGACTGGACTCGAACCAGCACGCCCTATACGAGCACCAGCCCCTCAAGCTGGCGTGTCTACCGATTTCACCACCTGGGCCCGGCATGCAAATATAATTTATTTCACAATTTAAACAGTTGTCCGGTAACAAAAAATATACTAATATTTCGCACTCCAGGAATTTATATGGCCGGAAAAAACAACTCCTTGTTTTATATTGTGTTTAAAATCAGCTTATTTGAGATTGCTGGCAATATCTGTTCCCGATTTCGTCTCTCATATAAAATTTTAACTGCTGTTCAAAATAGTTTTGCAATATGCCAAAAATATTAGATGCCTGGTTTCTCAAGGCTGTTTGTAAAAACCTGGTTCATTTCTATGGGCCAAAGCTAAAATTTTATTTTTGAATTTCACTGGTTTTCATTTAAAACTTCGAGTTTCATGCCAAACCACTGTTCAATATTATGCAGAGGTTTTCTCTCATTTATCTATTTTCTGAGCCCACAATGTCTTTTTTATTACTCTTTACTTTGTAAAATGGTATTAAAATTATATTTTTCCCCATAGGTACCAGGATGCTTAATTTAATGTTGATGTGAGTATTAATTAGTATATTATGAATACAAAAACACAAACTATTGGAATCGCACCAATCATTTTGGCGATGACTTTCTCCTGTAGTAGTTCAAAAAATGAAAATATACCAAATCAGGAAGAGTTTCCCAATATCGTCCTGCTTATGGGCGATGATCATGGGTGGGATGAAGTAGGTTACAACGGGCACCCGTATGTAAAAACACCTGTGCTGGATGAAATGGCCGCAAGCGGCTTACGTTTCGACCGGTTTTATTCTGCGCACCCGACCTGTTCACCTACCAGGGGCAGTTTATTAACAGGCCGGCACCCCAACCGCTATGGCACATTTTCTCCAAACTGGTCACTTAGGCCCGAAGAAATAACAATTGCCTACGTTCTAAAAGAGGCCGGATATGCAACAGCCCATTTCGGAAAGTGGCATGTTGGACCGGTCAAAAATGAATCACCCACCAGTCCCGGAGCTATGGGCTTTGACGAATGGCTTTCGCACGATAACTTTTTTGAAATGGATCCGGTACTGTCCAGGAACGGAGAGGCTCCGCAAAAAATAGAAGGAGAAGGTTCGAAAGTTATAATTGATGAAACTATAAGATTCATACAAAAGTCAAAAAATCAACGCAAACCTTTTTTGGCGGTTGTTTGGTTTGGTTCACCACATGAACCATACAGCGGATTGCCCGAAGATTTGGCCCTTTATGAAAACCTGCCCGACAGTCTGGCAAACAAAGAGGTTAGCCTTACATCCAATGAAACGGGGCGGCGGGTAAGCCGTTCGCTCCGTGATGTTTTGCAGGAGCGTTATGCAGAGATAACTGCCATGGACAGGGAGATTGGCACATTAAGAACCTTTCTCAAAGAAAATAACCTGGATGAAAACACCCTGGTTATGTATTGCGGCGACAATGGCACGCCTGCAAGTGCTGCCCGAACGGGTTTAACCCGCCGTGACCAAAAAGGGAGCTTGTACGAAGGAGGTATTCTTGTTCCCGGCGTGATGGAATGGCCCGTTGTTTTAAATGAGCCTGCATCAACATCTGTTCTCTCGTACACCAGTGATATTCTGCCGACACTGGCAGAGCTGACGGGTCAGCCGCTACCGGACAGACCTATTGATGGGATTAGTCTGGTGCCGTTTTTTAATGAACCGGCAAAACAGCGAGCCTTACCGCTTTACTTCTGGCAATTTGAACCAGGGAAAGTGTTCGGTGATAATCCGGAGCCCTACATTGATCCGGAACTGCAGGAAGGAACTACTCCGCTGGCTAAAATAATGGCTGGGAAATTCACCCGCACTTTCCGGAATTATAAATATAACGAGGTTTCAGAAGATGATTATTCAGGCGAACGAGCAATAATGAAAAATCAGTATAAACTTATAGTTGAGGGCAAGACACCAAATGACAAAGGGTTTGAATTGTATGACATTCAGAATGATCCGGGAGAAATAAAAAACCTGGCTGATGAGTATCCTGAAATGGTCGAGGAAATGCAGGCAGAATTACGCAAATGGCAGGAATCGGTTTTGAATAGTCTAACGGGAGCGGATTATAAATAAAAAAAACCGAACCTGCTTTATTCGACCACCCCGGGAAGTATAACATATGTTAGTAATGGACATTATATTTATATTAATTTTAAAACAGATAAATTATGAAAAGAGTAACGTTTGTTTTTGTTTTCACAATGGTGTTTCTGATACCAAATATATCAGAAGCACAAGAGATAAATCCGGAAGATGTTAGAGATGTAATGAAACAGGTCGCGGACTGGCAAATCGAACATTTTGATGAACCTTATACTCGTGATAAACCACACCATAAGTTGGATTGGACAAATGCAGCATTATATATTGGCATGAGTAAATGGGCCGCTATGGCAAATGATGACGGTTATTACAAATGGCTCAGGAAAATAGGTGATGACCATGAATGGATGCTTCATAGACGAAAATACCATGCAGATGATCATGCGGTTGGGCAAATGTATGTGGAGTTATATCGAAAATATGGCGATGAGGAAATGATTAAACCCACAAAAGATCAATTTGAGTTCATTTTGTACCATCCGTCTATATCAGTACTGAATTGGAATACTCCTTTTCATCAGGATCGCTGGAATTGGTGCGATGCATTATTCATGTCGCCTCCGGTTTGGGCTATGCTTTATAATGAAACAGGTGATCAAAGATATCTTGATTTTATGGTGGAGGAATTTAAGGCCACAACTGATTTCTTATTCGATAAAAAGGAGCATTTTTATTATAGAGATGAAAGATTCAAAAACCAGTTGGATCATGGAACAAAAATTTTCTGGTCCAGAGGAAATGGTTGGGTGTTTGCCGGGCTTGTGAATATCATGAATGAGCTGGACCCCAAAAGTAAAGAATACAAGTATTTCCTGAGAATATATAAAAAGATGGCAAAAAAACTGATTGATATCCAGACACCACAGGGTCACTGGTCAATGAGTTTGCTGGGGCAGGAATTTTATCCAACACCCGAGACAAGTGGCTCATCATTTTTTGTTTATGGTTTGGCATGGGGAATTAATAATGAGATTCTTGACAAAGAAAAATATCTTCCCGCAGTGATTTCAGGATGGAATGCAATGGTTAGCTATGTAACTGATGAGGGAATGCTGGGTTATGTACAACCAATTGGTGCAGCACCCGGTGAGGCATGGCCCGACAAAACTGAAGTTTATGGCACCGGAGCATTTCTCAGTGCCGGATCAGAAGTATATACCTTATTTGGGGAACGATAGCTCAGGAGCGGATCCAAAAAGTAACACGGGCTGATTAAGCATGTAATATTCATTAATTTTATCCTGCTGTATAATTTTTTATACAGCAGGATAAATTATGGAACTGCCCGGGATATGTCCCGGCTAAAATATGAACTCTTATTATTATGTGGAATGGACCTGGTTGGGTTACTGAATGCTTTTTGGAAATAAAAAACTATTATTTCGGATGAAGAATTCCGGATGTTCAAAAGAGAAGTTGTGCCCAGAACAGGACTCGAACCTGCACATACTTGCGTATACTAGTCCCTGAAACTAGCGCGTCTACCAATTCCGCCATCTGGGCTCTATAAACGGTTAACAGTTCAGGATAATATTTGTGGTCAACCGGGCACAAAAATAATCAAATTTTTACTATTAAGGCATCCTGGGATTAAAAACTGACGTTAATTTTTCTTCCACTTAAAAAGGAAGACTATTGCATAGAATTTCGTGTAAAATCCTGCAATTAATTATTCAGGATTTTATTCCCCGAAGAAAATATTAATTTTAAGAACTGCAAAAAATTGAATCTACTGATCCTTAGTTTGTTGTCTGACATCAATCTGAAATGTACTTTCAAGGTAAATATTTGAATAATATTGATGAAAGGACGGTATCAGGTCCGGTAATTATTCTCTATTATCTTCAATGACTCTTTTAGAAGGACCGATTAAAGGTTTTCCAGAATAAAGTCCGTTATCCCTGAATACATATGATATGCAGCGTTACCCCTTATACCGTGACTGTGGTTTGGATACAGAAGCAATTCAAATTGCTTGTCTTCTTCGATCATCCTGTCCACCATCTCAATAGTATTTTGCATATGTACGTTGTCATCCGCGGTGCCGTGAATGATCATGAATTTTCCCCTGAGCTTGTCCACATGGTTAATGGGCGAATTATCATCGTATCCGTCGGGATTCTCCTGTGGTGTACGCATATAACGCTCCGTGTATACGGTATCATAAAAACGCCAGTTGGTAACGGGAGCCCCTGAAATACCCAATTTAAATACATCTGCCCCTTTTGTCATACACAGTCCGGCCATATAACCTCCGTAGCTCCATCCGAAAATACCGGTACGGGCAGCATCAATATATTTTTTTGAACCAAGATATTTTGCAGCTTCTATCTGGTCAATGGTCTCATATTTCCCGAGCTGCATGTAGGTGGACTTCATAAAATCCTCACCTCGTGCACCGGTGCCACGGTTATCTACACATGCTATTACATAGCCTTTCTGGGCAAGCATCTGGTACCAGGCTCCCGTGCTCCAGGAATCTCTTACAGCCTGATGGCCCGGGCCCCCGTAAACATACATAAAAAGAGGGTATTCCTTGTTTTCGTCAAACCCGGGTGGTTTTATAATATAACCGTTCAGATCAACTCCCTGTGAAGTGGTAAATGTGAAAAATTCTTTTTCACTGAACCCGAACTCCCTGGTTGCATGTTTTAATCCGGAGTTATCTTCAAGTACCCTTATCAGCTCACCCTCTGCATCATGCAATGTAATATAAGTTGGGGTATTTGCATCTGAGTGATAATTAATATAGTACCTGAATCCTTTGCTGAAGACAGCTGAATTGCTGCCTTCCCGGGGGGTAAGTCTCTTTTTATCCATGCCGTTGAGGCTTATGCTGTAGACGTTACGCTGCAAGGGCGAGGTTTCCGATGAATTGTAATACAGCTTGCGGTTTATATGATCTACCCCAATAAACTCGTGGACTTCCCACTTTCCTTTTGTTATGGCATTTAAAAAATTACCCTGCATATCATAAAGGTAGAAATGCATCCATCCGCTGCGTTCACTCATCACTATGAAGTGATTTCCGTCTTCAAGAAATGTTATCATATCATCTGATGTTTCTCTGATATAATATTCATTGGTTTCCGACCAAAGTACTTCCGAGCTGCCTGAATCAGCATCTGCCAGTAATACTTCAATGTGGTTCTGTAGCCTGTTGAGCCGGCAGATAGAGAGCCTTTCAGGATCCTGCGTCCATTTAATCCGCGGGATATACTGGTTTTGATCCTCACCTGTATCCATTGACGCAACCCTCTTGCTGTTCAGATCATATACATGGATGGTGACCAGGGAATTTTCTTCGCCGGCCTTAGGGTATTTAAACTGGTACCATTGTGGATAAAGCCCGCCGTACATTGTCATGTTGAACATCCTTACATGACTCTCGTCAAAACGGTAGTATGCCAGTTTCCTGCTGTCGGGAGACCAGGCAAAAGCTTTGTTAAACCCGAATTCTTCTTCATAAACCCAGTCCGGCGCCCCGTTTATTATTTCATTTTTCTTACCATCGGAGGTAACCCGGATCTCCTTTCCGGTAGCCAGATCCTTGTAATAAAGGTTGTTCTCAAAAACAAAAGCCACCTTATCTCCATCAGGTGAAAATGTGGCCAGCTGTTGTTTACCCAAATCTGAAAGTCTGGTGAGACTCCTGTTTTCAATATCCCATATATAGAAGTCCGCTCTGAAAGAATGTCTGTATATCTGTTCCCTGCCGGTGGTAAAAAGAATCTGCTTTTCGTCACTGCTGAATTCATAGTTGCTGAATGATTTGAATTCATCATCAGGCAGGTCTTCCGTTGAGAATACCACATCTTCTTTTTCGCCGGTATCATAGCGGAACTTATGTATTTCGCGTCCCTTTTCCATAGTGGTATAATGGATGCCGTCATTCATAGATCGCAGTCCGCTTACGGTCCGTGATGAAAAGGTATCTTCCCTGTAGATATGGTCAAGGGTGATCTCTTTGTGTTGTCCTTTAAGTCCGGTTGTTGACAGGAACAGGATTCCCTGCAAAAATAAAACTGCAAATAATATTCGTGTCATTTCAGGAATGTTTATGGTATGGCAATAAATTATGTCATAAACCTACTTATTTTAATGAAAAGATTTGTTTGTTTCTATGATATTTACCAAAAATAATTGTATTTTTTTTCTTATTTTTGAATCAATTTTTGCAAAAAAAGAAGTTTTATATTTTATAAATTATTTAAAATCAATTAAAAATGACGAAAACAAAACGTGTTTACACCTTTGGAGATAAAAAGGCTGAAGGTAATGCCAGTATGAAAAATCTCCTTGGGGGGAAAGGGGCAAATCTGGCCGAGATGAATCTGATCGGGGTTCCGGTACCACCGGGATTTACCATTACCACAGATGCCTGCACCGAATTTAATAAGGTAGGTGAGGAAAAGATAATAGAGTTGCTCAGGGACGAGGTTGAGCAGGCTGTGAAATATGTTGAAGATATCATGGGTGCCAGTTTCGGCAGCATAGAAAATCCATGCTTGCTATCTGTTCGCTCCGGAGCCAGGGCTTCAATGCCCGGGATGATGGATACAGTTCTGAATCTGGGACTTAATGATGATGCAGTTCAGGGTCTTATCAAAAAGACCGATAATCCTCGATTTGTATGGGACAGCTACCGCCGTTTCATCATGATGTATGGTGATGTGGTTATGGGTATGAAAAATATGGGACACGGAGATGAGGATCCATTCGAATTGATAATTGATGAAGTAAAGGAAAAGAAAGGTGTTGAAACAGATGCCGAATTAACCACCGAAGATTTTAAAGAACTGGTAGACAGGTTTAAAAAACTGGTTAAAGATTCCACCGGAAGGGAATTTCCGACTGATCCGTGGGAGCAGCTTTGGGGTGGTGTTATTGCCGTATTCGAAAGCTGGAATAACCCACGTGCGGATTATTACCGCATGATGCACAACATTCCGGCAGAATGGGGCACAGCAGTTAATGTTCAGGCCATGGTTTATGGTAATATGGGTAAATCCTCAGGTACTGGTGTTGCTTTTACCCGTGACGCAGCCACCGGCGAAGATATTTTTAACGGTGAGTATCTGATCGATGCACAGGGTGAAGATGTTGTTGCCGGAACACGGACGCCGCAGCAGATAACCAAAGAGGGTTCATTGCGTTGGGCCAAGCTGGCAGGTGTCGAAGAATCTGTAAGGAAAGAAAAATTTCCGTCACTTGAAGAACTGATGCCTGATATTTATAATGAGCTTATGGAGTATCAGCAGAAGCTGGAGGATCATTACAAGGATATGCAGGACCTTGAATTCACCATTCAGGAAGGAAAACTATGGATGTTGCAGACCCGTAATGGTAAGCGTACAGGAGCAGCAATGGTTCAGATTGCAATGGATATGCTGAAGGACGGTAAGATCGATGAGAAAACAGCACTTCTTCGTTGTGAGCCCAATAAACTGAACGAATTGCTTCACCCCGTATTTGATACAAAAGCCATCAGCATGGCAAATGTTCTGGCTAAAGGATTGCCTGCATCACCCGGTGCAGCCACAGGCCAGATAGTATTTTTTGCCGATGATGCTGAAACATGGAGTCAGGAAGGAAAGGATGTATTGCTGGTACGTGTTGAGACTTCACCGGAAGACCTTAAAGGCATGAACCTTGCAAGAGGTATTCTTACTGCAAGGGGTGGGATGACTTCTCATGCTGCTGTTGTGGCCCGTGGCATGGGTAAGTGCTGCGTTGCAGGTGCAGGAGCTCTCAAGATCAGTTATAAGGATCGTACTGTAACCATTGATGGCAAGGTTTACAAGGAAGGTGACTGGATGTCATTGAACGGAACAACTGGTGAAGTTTATGAAGGCAAAATACAAACCATTGATCCTGAATTAAGCGGATATTTTGGTCAGCTGATGGATATGACCGATAAGTATGCAAGGATGCATGTCCGTACTAATGCTGATACTCCCAATGATTCCACCGTAGCACGTAACTTTGGTGCAAAAGGTATCGGTCTCTGCCGTACTGAGCATATGTTCTTCGAAGGCGACCGTATCTGGCCAATGCGCGAAATGATCCTGGCCAGTGATGAGGCCGGACGTCGTAAGGCTCTGGAAAAGCTGCTTCCCATTCAGCGGGAGGATTTCGAAGGGATTTTCGAGGCAATGCGGGACCTTCCTGTAACCATACGTCTTCTAGATCCGCCATTGCATGAGTTTGTTCCTCATGAGGATAAGAATCAAAAGGAGATGGCCGAAAAACTTGGAGTTACAGTGGGCGATGTTAAGGCAGCGGTTGACTCACTTCATGAATTTAACCCGATGCTTGGCCACCGGGGCTGCCGGTTGGGAATAACCTATCCGGAAATTACCGAAATGCAGGCCAGGGCGATTATCGAAGCAGCAATAAATCTCAAGAAGAAAGGTATTAAAACACTTCCTGAGATCATGATCCCGCTTATCGGAACTCAGGAAGAGCTTAAGCTTCAGGAACAGCTTGTCCGCGATACTGCCGAACAGGTTTTTGCTGAACAAAATGACAGGGTTGAATATCTTGTCGGTACCATGATGGAAATACCCCGTGCCTGTCTGACAGCGGATAAGGTGGCCGAATCAGCGGATTTCTTCTCATTCGGAACCAATGACCTTACCCAGATGGCATTTGGCTATTCGCGTGATGATGCAGGAAAATTCCTTGAAGTATACCTGAACAACGGTGTCCTCAAGCACGATCCTTTCCAGATACTTGATCAGGAAGGTGTGGGACAGCTTGTCGAGATGGGTGTTAAGAAGGGACGTAGTACCAAGAAGGATCTGAAAATTGGTATCTGCGGAGAACATGGCGGCGAACCCAATTCAGTTGAGTTCTGTCACAGTGTAGGCATGAATTATGTCAGTTGTTCTCCTTTCCGTGTGCCGATAGCAAGGCTTGCTGCGGCGCAGGCTGCCATCAAAGAGAATAAATAAGTCTATTTAAAGCTTCATAAAAAGGGGTGCTCAAAAGGCACCCTTTTTTATGTTGCATGAGTTACATGTTATATAGCTATTATCTGACATGTTATCCAGCATTTTTTTTCCCTTTGGATATGATTACTTTAGACGTCTATTTGGAATGCCACATATGAATCATATGTAAGCATAATTAACGGAATAATAACCTGATTAAATAATGGTACCTGAACCTGATTTCCACCATAAACCCGATTTGTCAAAATATGGGATAAAAGATGTTAAAGAAATTTACTACAATCCCTCATGGGAGGATCTGTTTGTTCATGAAACAGATCCTTCTCTTGAAGGTTATGAGCGTGGATACGAAACTAATACCGGGGCGGTAGCTGTAGATACCGGAATATTTACCGGACGTTCACCGAAAGACAAATATATTGTCAGGGAACCATCTTCAGAATCTCACGTGTGGTGGAATAGTGATCATGCCAAAAACGATAATAAACCCATCGGTAAAAATACCTGGATCAGTTTGAAAGAAACTGCAACAGTGCAACTTTCGGGTAAGAAACTGTATGTGGTGGACTGCTACTGTGGCGCCAATCCCGGCACCCGTCTTAAGGTCCGCTTTATCATGGAGGTAGCCTGGCAGGCACATTTCGTAAAAAATATGTTTATAAGGCCTTCAGAAGATGAGCTCGTGGATTTTGAGCCTGATTTTTTGTTCCTTAATGCTTCAAAAACCACCAATCCGCACTGGAAAGAGCAGGGATTGAATTCTGGTGTTGCTGTTGCATTTAATCTTGGAGAAAAGATGGCCGTATGTCTGGGTACCTGGTATGGTGGAGAGATGAAGAAGGGTATATTCAGTGTAATGAACTACTTCCTTCCTCTTCAAAATATTGCATCCATGCATTGTTCCGCAAATGTTGGAAAAAATGGAGATACGGCTGTTTTTTTCGGATTGTCAGGAACAGGTAAAACAACTATTTCTGCTGACCCTGACCGGGCTCTGATAGGTGATGACGAGCACGGGTGGGATGAACATGGAATATTTAATCTGGAAGGGGGGTGCTATGCCAAAACCATAAAACTGAGCCGGGAAAAAGAGCCTGATATATTTAATGCCATTAGAAGGAATGCCCTTCTTGAGAATGTGGCGTTTGATAAAGAGAGCGGTGAGATAGATTTTAATGATGCATCAAAAACTGAAAATACAAGAGTTTCATACCCGATACATCATATTGATAATATTGTAAAACCGGTTTCCAGGGCCGGTCATGCAAGCAAAGTCATATTCCTTACAGCCGATGCTTTTGGAATATTGCCACCTGTGGCAAGACTGACACCTGAACAGACCCAATACCATTTTTTGAGCGGTTTTTCATCAAAAGTAGCGGGAACCGAAATGGGTATAACGACTCCTCAGCCTACATTTTCAGCCTGTTTTGGTGCAGCCTTTCTTTTGTTGCATCCTGTAAAATATGCTGAAGAACTGATGCGGAAAATGGATGAATATAAAGCATCTGCCTATCTGGTAAATACCGGATGGATAGGGGGAAGATATGGAACAGGTGAACGGATCGATATTTCAGTAACCAGGTCTATTATAAATGCTATTCTCAACGGCTCAATAGATGATAATGATTATGAGATAATGCCGGTCTTTAATCTTGCCATTCCGCGGAAGGTCAACGGGATTGAAAGCACACTTCTTAACCCGGAAAAATCATGGCCGGAGTCAGGACAGTGGCATCAGGAAGCAAGGGAACTGGCTGCAAGGTTTATCGACAATTTCAGGCAATACACCGATAACGAAGCTGGCCGCAAACTCATGGATGCCGGTCCCCAAATATAAAGCCGGAGTTTTTTCTTCTCACGGAACCATGATGGTTATTATTCTCACAGGCCCCTGATGTTTATTATGGTTGCTGGTCTTCCAGTTTTTTTGCTTCTTCCCAGATAACATTCATCTCATCAAGGCTCATTCCTTTAAGAGGGCGTCCTGCTGTCATGGTCTTACTCTCAAGGTAGTTAAACCTCCGTGTAAATTTACGGTTTGTTTTTTCCAGTGCTGTTTCCGGATCTATACCATAAAGACGGGCTGCATTGACAAGTGAAAAGAACAGGTCTCCGAATTCCGCTTCCATCTTTTTCCTGTCTTCTTTACTGATCTCTTCCCTGAGCTCTTTTAGTTCCTCCATCACCTTGTCCCATATCTGATGCTTCTCCTCCCAGTCAAAGCCCACTCCCTTAACTTTATCCTGGATCCGGTTTGCTTTGATCAGTGCAGGCAGTGCAGCAGGTACTCCGGATAGCACGGCTTTTTTTGATTCCCTGATTTTAAGGTGTTCCCAGTTTTCTTTTACTTCGTTCTCATCTGCTACCACTGTATCTCCGAAAACATGAGGATGACGGTAGATAAGCTTTTCATTTATTCCGTCTATAACATCTTTTATATTGAAGGAGTTAATTTCAGATCCCAGTTTGGCATAAAAAACAACATGCAAAAGCAGGTCGCCCAGTTCTTTTTTTATCTCTGCAGGATCGTTTTTTGATATAGAGTCGGCAAGTTCATATGCTTCCTCAAGAGTGAGATTACGTAAGCTCTCGAAATTCTGTTTTTTGTCCCAGGGGCACTTTTCCCTGAGTTCATCCATTATATCAAGAAGTTTTTTAAATGCAATTAACCGTTCATCCATTTGTGTTAAATAGTTTTTTTGCTGCCGGACCCGGTGTTTTTTCAAAAAACCGGATCCTGATAGCCGAATTTGTATTCAGATTAAGAAGTTCTGCAGCATTTCCTTTATTGATAGCTACTTCAAGAAGATCCAGGTAATTGAACAGAACCAGTAATTCCCCAACAGAAGTTTCATTATAGGTTTTGTTTATCCTGGTAAGCTTATAGTAATTACTCTGAAGTGCAATCTCAAATTTCCTGCCTTTTCCAATCCTGTCAAATAATTCTTTGCTGATATTGGTGATAGCATTTTGATAAGAGTCAATATATATAATGCCCCCGTTTATGACATCCTGTTCTATTGTGGCACGCCTCGGTATGCTTCTTTTGAAATTTTCCCTGGGTTTTCCAGCCATACTCAAATCTTCCTGCTTTGCCAGATGTACTGCTGCATTTACAAAAACTTCAAGCGAGGCAAAGCTCGATGGCCCTGAAGGAAAGGGCAGCTCGATTATGGTGGAGGGCTGTTCCCTGAATAAAAGACCGAATATGCCGTTATCATTACCAATAAAAAAATGTTTCTCGTATTCAACGGCCAGAATTGATTCTTCACTGGCCGTTTCGGTATTGCCACATATAAGATGAATACTTCCCGGTGGAAAATGATGAAAACTGTTTTTCAGAACAAACGCCGTCCTGGCACT
>CAZFOO010000020.1:31918-48137 GCA_964520585.1 uncultured Bacteroidales bacterium | reverse complement strand
TTTGTGCTTGCAATCTATAAAGCAGTGTGTTGCATTTGATATACCTTTTTAATTCATTTGTTGCATGCCATCCTGTTGCATTCCACCACCTTGCTTCATTCTACCTTGTTGCATGCCATCCTGCATCTTTTGCATCATGTTTTGCATACTCTCTCTTTGTTATTCGGTAAGCACCGATTTCATATCGTTCGCCGTTTCATAAGCCATGACCTTCATGTTTATTATTGTTGAAGAGCATTCCTGCAATTGGGTTTTTATATCCCCGGCAGTAGCGTCATTCATCATCATATTCTGAAGGTTCATTCTTTTTTTGGTCAGATCGCCCATATGATCCAACTGCTGTTTTTTGAATGAAGTGTGCATATCAATCAGCTGTTCCACCTGTTCCTGAGAAAGGGATAAAGGTTCTTGCATGTTGGGAAGCATATTAACCATCATCATGTATTTTCTCATGGGCATCTGCTGGCCACCCATCATTCCCTGATGCATTGGACACATCATGCCTCTCATCATGTTTTGTTGCATGCCGCCCTGCATCATCATGCCTATCATCATGTTTTGTTGCATGTCACCCTGCTGCTGCCCTTTCTGATTATTCTCTCTTTGTTGCATTTGCGCATCTGCTGAAAAGTTTGCCAGGAAAAATACTGCCGTCACTATTATTACTAAATTTTTCATAATTACCTCTTTTTTTTAATTATCTGACTAACATATTTGGTCAGATTCTTTCATTTCAAATGATGCATTTGGATATCAATTTACTGCATCATTTTTTAAACCGTTGGTTATATAAATCTATCAATGACAAATTCGTTTTGTTTAATATTAATCTGTAAGAATTCTCTGAGAATTTACCCCTTTCGGTTTGGCCCTAAATGGAGGTTACAATACCACTGCCCAAATTGTGGATGGGAAGTTCACGTTTAATTATCCTATAGTAAAGTTCATATTTCTGGGAACATTCAGGGCGTTTTCAGATGCCTATGAATCAAATGATTTCCATACCGCATCGCTGCAAGGCAGTTCCAGAAGGCGTGATGAAACCTTGTGGGGTTTTGAGTTTACAGTACCAATGTCTTTTCTGGGTAATGGTATCTGAAGATAGCAATTCTTTCTCCGTGTCTATCAAATTTCCAGTGCACCAAGCATCCGGCCAGTTGTGGTTTGATCGAGAATTGGAATAAGGAACCGCATAATTATGACAAGTGATTTGTGTACATAAAACCATTTTTTTGTTTTTCAGGAATGATTATTGTACAAGAAGCTGTAATTAAATCAATTACTCTCTAACCTTATTTGTTATGATTGGATGGATTATAGCAGCATTAATTGGGGCATTGTTATTCGCCCTGCTTGGATTTACCGGAATAGCCAGAGGTTTTGCGGCAATTGCAAAGATTCTTTTTTACATTTTCCTGGTAATATTCGTTATTGTTCTGGTTATGAATCTTGCGAGCTGACTTTTAATATTCCGGACCGGATTTAAACTGTAATGCAATAAAAACCTGTCCGTATTGATTCTTGCTGTCACCCAGCAATATCTGTGCTGTATCGCTATTGGCTATTTCAGGTAGGCCAAGGTTATATCTTGCTCCAAGTTTGATATTGCCCAAATTGATGGTAAGCCCGCCAACCAATCCTGCATCGATGTTCCTGAAATGGTCCCTGTCAAGTTCTGTCTCCCCTTCGAACGTGCCTTCAAAAGTTACATTACTGGTGAGAAGAAATCCCACATAGGGCCCCGCATGAATATCAAGTGCCGGTACAGGGCGGAAAACGATCATTACCGGGAGATCTATATAGTTAATATTAAAATTAACTGACTGGTCAAGAATTCCTGTATATTCTGCTTCACTTCCCTTTGTGGTGTAAAGCAAATCTACCTGAAACCCGTATTTTAAGGTCATCATGTGCTGGTTGAAAATGCCGGCATGAAATCCCAGCCTGGCATTTTCGTCATCAATGTCCTCCTGGTCGATGTAAAGATTACTCCAGGTTAATCCCCCCTTAATACCAAAATTAGTTTCCTGTGAGTGCACCAGGGCTGGTGCCATCAGAATACTAATTGCCAGAATAATACACATCAGTCCTCGTTTCATAATATTTTTGTTAAGGGTTAATTGATAATTAGAGATTCATGTAAGTTTTAGACTTATAAATGTATGCTAGTCACAATGTCTATAATTTTATGCCAAAACAGGTCTTTATCCGGTCAGCAACCTATGCGATGCTCCTGAAGTAACAACAGGTAGGTTAAATTATCTGATATTGTTATTCATTTTAGAACTGTGTGGTTGTGAAACATTTCCCCATTTATGGGCTCTGATGTGGAATTAAATCCCATAATGATAAGTTCCGGATTTCAGGCACAATATTTATTTTCTGAAAGTTTTTCATCCGGTGTATACCGGTCCTTTAATTAATAAATGGCCGCGGCGCCTGTAAAACATATCTTTTTCCTGGTATATGTATGTCCGGACTTACATAAACATCTGTTAACCAGACTGAAAATCAAAATGTGATCATGTCAGGATCTCTCGGGTCAGGAAATTAAATACCAGTTGTTTTTTACATTAACCAACGGTCAAGGTTTTCTGAAACAAACCGGTCATCATTCAATTCCGGGTAAGCAGCATATACACGGTCAATTTCTTCAAGCTGACCGGGAGATAATGCTTCATTTTTGTCCAGGGTCCAAAGTCCTTCAAGTAACCCCTGCCGGCGGAGGACTTCATGAAGTCCGGTAATGCAGCCTGCAAAATTATTTGCCGAATCGAAAAAGGCTGCATTGCTGTCGGTTATTTTAACGTTCAGCGATAGCAATTCCTGAATATTACCCCGGTAATTTGATCGCTGGATATCTTCAAGCAGGCGGACTGCCGAACGGGTCCATACAGCCCAGTGTCCGAGAAGACCTCCGACAATTCTTTTCCGGAAAACAGATTTTCCTGCAGTGATCTCATACTCGGTCAGCAAGTCAACCAGAATATTGTCATCGTTTCCGGTATAAAGTGCAATTTCATCATCTCTTCCCGATTCAACTACTCCTCTCACAACATCAAGGGTCTGATATCTGTTAAATGGAGCAATTTTGACAGCAATAACGTTATCGATACCAGCGAAGCCGCGCCAGAAGTCCACATCCAGCTTTCTTCCTCCTACTGCGGGCTGTAAATAAAAACCAATGACTGGGATGATTCTGGCAATTGCTTTACAATGTTCAAGAAGTTCACTATTACTAGCCTCGCTGAGTGCGGACAGGCTTAGCAGGACAGTATGATAACCGTTTTCAAGCGCAAGCCTGGCCTCTGCTGCGGCCTGTTCAGTTTTACCCAGCACGCCGGCGATCCTTATAACCGGTTTGCCGGTATTTGAGGTAAATGTGTCAAATTCTTCGGCAGCCAGTTTGAGAATGGGCTCATAAAGACCGAATTCAGGTGAACGGATTGCAAACTGTGTGGTATGCACTGCAACAGCTACACCACCGGCACCGGCATCAAGATAATAACGCATTAGCGCACGCTCACGCCGTTGATCAAGTTTCCGATTCTTATTCAGAGCAAGGGGCAGTGCCGGGATTACGACCCCCTTGTGTAATGTATTTATAATATCCCCGGGTAATTCACTATAATGCATGATGGTCTCTATTTCTATTCGTTTAATAAAACCGTTAACTTGCTAAAAACGCTTTATGCTATTTCCCTTGCATTATTTCTGTTAATTTCGGAAAGATACTCTAAAATAAGAAGGACAAATGCATGTGAATGTCTAATATTTGCCGTCTCTTACCTCAAATTTTGTGGGCTTTCCAAGTAATTTACCATTCTGCATGATCCAGCCGGCCGTCCATTCAATAACCCGGCTCGCAGGTACTTCCGGCTTGCCGAATAAACTATATGCTTTGCCGGAATTGCTTAATAAAGCGGTTGGTGCTTCTTTTCCTGTAAAAACAACCTTTTTGCCGAACAGTTTTCCGAATTCCAGAGCCGTATTACGAATGGACAGGATTTCCGGGCCGGTTATATTAAGGACTGTTGCGGGACTGGTTGCGTACTCGATAGAACGGAGAACAATATCATTTGAATCTCCCTGCCAGATCACATTGAAATAACCCATTGTTACATCAACCGGTTGCTCCCTTATAACCTTCTGTGCTATATCAACAAGAACCCCATAGCGTAATTCCACTGAGTAATTTAGTCTTATCAGAGATACAGGAGTTTTGTACTTTACACTGCCGAATTCGAACATCCGTTCCCTTCCAAGGCATGACTGGGCATACTCACCGACAGGCTCTGGAATATCGGTTTCCAGGGAGCCGCCTTCTTCAACAGGAACAAGAGGATAAACGCATCCTGTTGAAAAGGCTACGATCCTGGAATTCCGGAAATGCCCGGCTATCAGACCGGGCATCCAGGAATTTACCGCCCATGTAAGCGAAAGGTTGTCAACAGAGCCGAATTTCATACCTGCAAGAAAAAATACATTTCTCATATCGGGCAGACTTTTAATAAAATCCTCATCAAGAAGATCTCCAGATATTGTGTCAATACCATATTTTTCAATCTCCTTGCGTTGCACTTTGGAAGAAAATCGGGATACTCCTATTATCTTCTTGTTAACGCCTGCCTTTTCACATGCTCTTTTGGCCATCCGGGCAAGTGAAGGCCCTATCTTGCCGCCTGCGCCAAGGAACATTATATCTCCATCGAGCCTGGAGATCACTTGGGTGGCTGCATCCCGCGGCCGTGATAATAATTCTTCCAGTTGTTCTTCATTACTTATTCTTTCAGGATATTCATTCATTTTTTGCTCCTCCGGTTTAGCATCATTAGTTCATAAATATTCGCATCATTATGAATAAGCATTCTGTTATCTTAGTGGCTAAAATATTTATGTTCGCAGGGTTCAATAGATCAATTAGATTTTTAAGTTTATGAAATAATCAAGTTAGAATAATTTGTTTGTAAATCCTGACTGACTGTTCAATTTTAGATATCAGACAATATTCATCAGTCTGATGAGCCATCCCGGGTTCTCCCGGTCCCAATATTATGGCAGGCACTTTATTGTAATGATCCTGCAGCACCGATCCGTCGGTTAAATATGGCAAGGCCGGACGGGCTAAAGGATCAATTCCTTCCTTCGTGCAGGCGTGGAATACTTTCTGTATAAAATCATTATCACTGTTGGTTGATACCGGAGGAAGATCTACGAGCTTGACCAGTGATATATCATCACCCAGCTCCATCGAAAGCCTCTCAAGGATCTCTTTGTGCTCTACACTGGCAGTGGTTCTCATATCGATAGTAAATTCTGCATGGTCAGGAACTGAATTAAGGTTTAGTCCCCCACTAAATTTCCCTACATTGATGGTGGGATATCCCAGTAACGGATCTTCTGTTACATCAAAACTGAAATTTTCAATTTTGGTAATAGCCTTTGCTGCTTTGTAAACTGCATTGATCCCAAGATGTGGCATAGAAGAGTGTGCTGTTTTTCCCGATGCCGATGCAATGATATAAATTGCGCCTTTATGGCCTGTTGCAGGGATGTTACCGGTAGGTTCGGCAATGATCAGGGCACCTGCTTCTCTAAGATCCTTGCAGGTTTTAACAAGGTCGGCGGCTCCCTGGCATCCCAGTTCTTCTCCGGCTGTGAAAATCAGGCGTATGCCTTGTGGGGGCAATTCACTGTCAGGTACTTCAGTAACGGCAATTATTATTGCAGCAAGTCCCGACTTCATATCACTCGATCCGCGGCCGTATAATTTATCGCCTTCCACAGAACTGACAAAAGGATCTTTCGTCCATTTCTTCGCTCCAAGGGGCACTACATCGAAATGTCCGGAAAAAACCAGTGGTTTGCCGGAGGGAGGTACACCTTTTTCAGCAACCAGATGTTTCCTGTTGTGGCCATATTCATGATAACCGACATCAAATCCAGATTTTTTAAGTAAATCACCGGTAAACTCTGCAACCTGAGCTTCATTTCCGGGAGGATTTATTGTATTGAAAGCTATTAATTTTTTGGTAAGATCGACAACTTCCATAACTTGTAATGAATTAAATTTTTTACCGGTTGAATTTTTTTTTTTCAGGTGATGATACCCAGATAATTGATAAGTGAACGGTACATGAAGTACACCATCAGACTTACACTCAATAACCCTGCCAGTGCAAATATATTCTGTAACCAGTTATTTCTGTATGCTCCCATTATCTCCTTGTTATTTGCCACAAGCAGCAATCCCAGTCCGATCAGGGGAACTGCAAGTATGGAAGAGGCTTGCGCCATGATAAGGGCATAAATAACATTCCCTCTTAGAAATAAAGCCACCATCATTCCGGTCACCAAAATAATTGCGGTAAATATTCTCGGCACACGGTCATTCATTGACCGACCCAAACCGAGACCATCAGACATCAGTCCACCACCAATTATGGCATTTACCATGAGAGATGAAAAAGCTGCTGCACAAAGCCCAATACTGAATATTACCTTGGCATAGGATCCGTAAAGGGATTCCAGTTGAAATGCCATATCTGCAGCAGAGGAGACCTTTATCCCGGCCGGGTGTAATGATGCAGCAGAAGTTATTATGATAACAGCAGTTATGGTGGTAAGCATAATGATGCCGGTGTAGGTGTCCCGGAGACTGCTTTTCAGATTTGCAACTTTCCATCCTTTGTCCTGTGCCAGATATGAATGATATAATGCCCCGGCAAGAGAAAAGGAAGTTCCCAGCAAGGCTGCCAGAATACCGAGCTGTTGTTTTTCAACTGCAGTGGGAATAAAACCCTTGACCAGAGGTACTATTTCAGGTTTGGTCATGATCAGATTGACAATAAAAGAAATGATCATGATCAATACCAGGCCCATCATAAGCTTTTCAAGGATCCTGTAAAGGTTTTTTGCCCCGAAAATCAGCCATAATGCCAGGGGAGTAAAAATAAGAGGCCAGATCCTTTCATCTATACCGGTAATGCCTCCCATACCTATGCCAATTCCTATATTATTGCCAAACTGAAAGCTCATGGAAGACAGGAATGCCGAAGTTCCAATGATAAGTGAAAACCATTTCCCATATTTAAGGGAGATAGTCTGAAGAACTGATTTTTCGTTTGTGGCTCCATATCTGGCACTCATAGAGGTATATGTGATCATAAAAACACAGGCAAATACCAATCCCCAAAGGAATTTATACCCATATGCAGCACCTATCTGGGACGATACCGTTATGCTTCCCGGCCCAAGGACAACTGCGGCAATAATAACTCCCGGGCCCAATGCATTCAGTATTTTTTTTATCAGGGTTATCATTTAATGTATTTTATGTTCAGTCCGTTCCTTTATCCTCATTCACCCGGATAAGTTATATGTACCAGAGGTATCTTTATTTCCAAGTCTAAACAAGAAACATTTATCATAGATATCTTTTTTTATCCTTTTTTTCATGACTTTGGGTTTTTTAATATGGTTAAATTTTTACCGTTTTATTAGTACTCTAAAGTCAGGTCAATAAAGTGAAAATAAGTTAATGAAAGGTTCTTGTGCTTTAATAGTTAATAAGTGGAGATCAAATATAGATAAGATTTGGGATACAGCAATTCTGCAATGATTTTTTTCTGCGATTCTTTCACAGCTAACACAAACCGGGCATAGTATTCACAACTAACCTTCAACAGTTAAATGATTAATAAACCTGTTTTCCCATGTAACAGGTTTCTAGTAGGATATCCTTTTAAGATTTGATCAGGAATTGGAATAGGTTTACGGATTATTCGCAAAAATATGTACCTTGTCGCCCCAATAGAAAAGGAGTTGTTAATCTGAGAAGCCGGATATGGGAAACAGACTGATTGGACTCTTATCTAGTTTTCGGATTAAAGTACAATTCGATATGTATACTTCTGGTGAGTATTTCCTGAAAACTCCACTGCAGGAGGGGGCTTCTTTATAAGGTTGTTAAGATAAATACTATAAAAAGAAAGAGTAAAAGGGGGACTGTAATGATCTCTTTGGATGCGTACAATCCGGTGGCTATATCCTATTTACTTATGGCTGTTTTCAAGGTTCTGTAAAACATGCAGGAAAGGATTTTTTTAAAGCGTGGCTGATTTTTATTAAATGATTGATCCTATTGGATTATTCCTCCTTTGGCTTGTTTCGCCCGTATTTTTCATGTGCCGTAACAAAATCTCCTGCCACAATAGCTGCGGCCAGAGATAATTCACCCGCCAAAACAGTCGCACATATAATCTCTGCGAATTTCTTTACTTTATCTTTTCCATAACAATCAATCATTTTAAGACATTCCTTCTGTGTGGGCAGCGAAACACCGCCACCAACCGTACCTATAACCACGGAGGGCATATGCAGGGAAACATACAGGTCATTACCTATAGTTTCCGTATATATATATCCGGAACAGGACTCGCTTATATTGGCCATATCCTGGCCACAGGCAAGGAATATTGCAGCCACCCCATTGGCAACATGTCCGTTCGAACCAAGAACGCCGGCAAGCTGTCCTCCGGTAACCTGCCGGTGATAGGCCATATCAATCTTTTGTGCTGTGGTTCGCATATACCGGCTTAATAACTTTTCCTGAAGTAGGATCTCAGCTGTAACAGTTTTACCTCTTCCCAGGATGGTATTTATATGGGATGGTTTTTTATCTACTGCCATATTACTTTCCAATGCATAATCAAGTACCGGAAAGTTATTTTTTATGTACTCGCATATTTCATTACATGCTTTTGTGATCATGTTCATCCCCATGGCATCACCTGTAGAAAAAGCTAAACGCATATAAACAATTCTTCCCTGTATATATGTCTTGTAATTCTGCAGATCGGCATGGGAAGAAGTTGTCTTTACGATTTTTTTAACTGAATCTAAGTTGTCCCCGAACCAGTTTACAAATTCTCCGGCTTTAAACACATTTTCCAGAATAAAATAGGGTGCGCGTTGCATGCTGTCATTGGTAACTATTACATTTATTCCTCCGGAAAGTGTGGCAGCTCTCGCTCCCCTGTTATATGAAGATAATAGTGCACCTTCGGTTGTACTCATGGGCACATAGAATTCCCCCTTTGCATGTTGCCCGTTTATTTTTAAGGGGCCGGCTACACCAACCGGTACCTGAGCAAATCCAATTATATTTTCGATATTACCTTTGGCCAAATTAGGGTCTATTTCACTGTTGTGCAGATATTTGAGTTCAGAGTTGCTGTAACGGGCCAGATACTGTGCTCTTTCTTCTACAACCTTTCTTGAATAATTGTTCTTTCGGTCTTTGGGTAAGGCCATCGGATTTTAATTTTAATTATTCAAAATATATGATAGTTAACAAAGCAGATGTTTAGCAAAGGAAGATTGATCATAATTCCGAAACAGAATCAAATACTACTACTTTATTCCAGAGGTGACTGTAATTTTCGACAAATTCCAGATGCACCGGATGATCCTGGTATATGTCATGCCCTTCAAGGTCGTCAAAAAAGACCATGTATGAATAGGTATAGGAACCATCAACAACACCCCTGCCTGCCGTACCCGGCTCGGGATTTCCAATATGGTACATTTTAATCTCAGGAATATTGAGAAGGTCGGTTAGCCCTTGTTCAAAGGCATCTCTGTCAGCAGGATCGTCGGGGTTGTTGAGCCAGAAATATACGTGATGGCAGAAATCGTGTTTTATTTCCCTGTTCTGGTTGCAGGAACTTAATCCCAGTGCTAAAATCAGAAAGCTTAATAAAAAAAATGATTTTTTCATTTTTATAGTAATTAGTTAGATATTCAGGTTTGTTTTTTAATAATTGACTATTTTTTCCCAGTTTAGTTATTTAATGCTAAGTAAACAAATATTTTTTGTATTGATGCATTTTTATTCATATAAACAGTGGGTACTGTTGATTGTGGCAATCAACACCGGATTTCAAAGGATAATGAGCGTGATTAGCATGGATGCCAAAACGGAACTCTAATTTCTGGGTTCTTTTATTATTTAGAATAAATATTAATTATATTTGCATTATGGGGTTGCGCAAGAGAATTAAACTTAACAAAGAGCTTGGCCTGATAGATATTATCGCCCTGAGTACCGGGTCTATGTTCAGTTCGGGTTTCTTCCTGTTGCCTGGGATAGCTGCACAGCAATCCGGCCCATCCGTTTTTCTTGCGTACCTTCTGGCTGCTGTACTTATTTTGCCGGCAATGTTCAGCATGGCAGAGCTTTCTACAGCAACTCCGAAAGCTGGAGGAGGCTATTTCTTTATAGACAGGAGCCTGGGACCATTATTCGGCACTATTGGTGGTGTTGGCAATTATCTGGCTCTTGTTCTTAAGACTGCTTTTGCACTTGTGGGAATAGGTGCCTATGCAGTTCTGTTCCTTGATATCCCAATTAAACTGACTGCTATTATTTTTGGACTGATATTCATGGCAATGAATATCTTTGGCGTTAAGAAAGCTGCAGGTGTGCAGAAAATATTTGTATACTTACTGGTTGCAATTCTGGTCTTTTTTATTGCCGAAGGTTTCCGGGAAATATTTTTTTCACCAGACACGGGTAAATATTTAAAAAATTACACACCTTTTCTTCCCAATGGATTGGAAGGGTTAATTTCAACCTCAGCTCTTGTCTTTGTTTCTTTTCTTGGTCTTACGAAGATTGCCAGTATGGCTGAAGAAATTAAAAATCCGGAACAAAATATCCCACTGGGTTTGATTTTGTCGCTGGCCATAACCACCTTAATATATGTGCTTGGTGTTTTTGTGATGGTTGGAGTTATCCCGCCGCAGGATCTATGGAATGACCTGACGCCGGCTTCAAGTGCATCATCTAAGGTGTTTTCCTGGTTGTCGCCCGGAGCCGGGACGATGTTAATTATAATAGCTGCAATTACCGCCTTTGCATCAACCGGTAATGCCGGTTTAATGACGGCCTCAAGATATCCTCTTGCTATGGCAAGGGACAGGTTGTTTCCGGAAATATTTAGTAGAATAAGCAGGTTCAATACACCTGTGATTTCGGTTTTAATTACTTCGGTATTTCTATTTTTGATTATTCTTTTTGTAAGTGAGAGTAATATCGCCAAACTGGCAAGTGGATTCCAGCTTCTGATATTTATGCTTATAAATGCTTCGGTAATCGTAATGCGTAAAAGCAGGATCGAAGCTTATGATCCTGGTTACCATTCACCGCTTTATCCATGGATGCAGATATTTGGGATTATAAGTTCATTTTTCCTAATTATCTATCTTGGTTGGGGGCCCGGCTTGTTTACCATGGGAATTAGTGGTTTTGCCATAGCGTGGTACTGGTATTACGCACGAAAAAATGCTAGACGGGAAGGAGCTATATATCATTGGTTTGCGCTGTTAGGCAGAAAAGAACATAAGGGACTTGAGAGTGAGCTTCTGAATATACTGAAAGAGAAGGGTTTGCGTGATGGTGATCCTTTCGGGGAAATGATCATTAGTGCTAAAATTACTGATCTCGGCAAGAAACGGATTTCTTTTGACTCACTTGTAGCAGATATGGCAAAAAGATTTGCACAGGATTTGGGCCATCTGAACAAGCAGGAGTTAAAAAATGAATTTATGAAAGTCACCAGCATAGATCCGGCTCTTATAATTCCTGAAGTCTCAATACTTTATGGTAAGGTTCCGGGAATAGTGCAACCTGCTTTACATATTGTCTTCTCGGGTAGAGGTATTAAAAAGCCGGTTATGAAAGGAGGGATATCTTCTGAGGATAATATCAGGGTGTTCTTTTTTATGCTAAGCAGTGTTGATGAACCAAAGCAGCAATTACGATTATTGTCAAGGTTAATGGACCTGGTTGAAAGAGATGGATTCGTAGATGATATAACCGCTATCGAAAATCACCGCGAAATTAAAGAATACCTCTTGCACAACGACCGTTACATATCACTGCATATTGAGAAAGGGACACCTCAGCATGAATTTGCAAAGAAAACTCTTAAGGATATAGAACTGCCAAAAGATGTGCTGGTTGCTATGGTTCAGAGAAAAAATAAAATATTTACACCCCGGGGTGATACTATCTTAAATGAAAATGATATCATTACCATAATTGGAGAACCAAAAGGCATAAAGGAATTATTTGATAAATACATACATGAAAAATCACCGCCATCGAAACCTTAGCGGTTATTAATTCAGGATAATTATTTTCCTATTGTCGATGTATATTATTCAGGTCCTGGAATTATAACAGAATATATTACAATTAACCGGATGTTTCCGGATTTTTACGTTCAACAGAATATTTAGGCAGTGTGAAGCTGAAGGAGCTGCCTTTTTCCGGTTTGCTTTCAACCTTAATGGTGCCTCCGTGTTTTTCTATGAACTCTTTGGATATTATCAGGCCAAGACCGGTTCCACGTTCACCGGCCGTGCCTGGAATGGTTTGTGATTCATTGACAGTGAAAAGATTATTCATTATCTCCGGTGTCATTCCGGTACCATTATCTTTTACCGATATTTCCGTGAAACTATCATGATCTTTTGCATTTACAACTATTGTTTTCCCTTCTGATGAAAATTTAATCGCATTTGATATCAGATTACGAATCACTGTATTTAACATATCAGGGTCAGCTACGGCTTCAATTCTTTTGGAAAAGGCAGTGTTTATTTTAATGTTTTTGTTTTCTGCCTGCATATTGAAAAATTTCAGATTGTCATTTATGATTGAGTTTATATTTACTTTTACAGGTTTAAATTCTATTGAATTGCGCTGTGACCTTGACCATACCAGGAGCGTTTCCAGTAAATTGAAAAGACCGCTTGTTGAATTCTTCATTTCCTTTAGAAAAGTTTTCCTTTTCTCATCAGTCATTTCACCATATTTTTTATAAAGAAGTTCTGTTACCTGCATTAGATTTGCGATGGGGCCACGCAGGTCATGTGACAAAATGCTGAAAAATTTATCTTTAGCCTGGTTTAATTCTTTTAGCTTTTTCTCGGATCTTTCAAGTATTGTGTTTTTATCTTTAAGCTTAGAGTTTATATATGCCAGATTTTGCTCTGATTTAAGAAGCTTTTTATTTACTGCCTGTAGACTGGCATTCACTTCTGCAAGTTTTTTGTTGGTTTTTCTTTTCTGGTTAAAGAAATAGAAGAAGACAATTAGAATTATCAGTATCAACAATGATATTATTGCCAGGAAAGTACTGATTGTGCGTTGTCTGGAGAGATCGAATTCATTAATAATTCTTTCCTGCCTCAATAAATGCATCTCTTCAGTCTGCAATCTTTGTGCAATATCTTTTTCTGCGCCGAGAAGAAGTATTTCAGTGTAATTTTTAGAAAGAACAGAGTCTGTTTTAATTATATTTCGGGAATAATTCAGTGCTTGTTCATAATTCCCTATAGATGAGTATATTGATGCTATCTTGTCGCTGGCAAGAATCTGATCAGCCAGATAGTCATGTTCAGAAGCTATTTCCAATGCCTTAAAGGCAATTGGAAGGGCATCATTAATTTCTCCCAGATTTATGTATGTTTCTGCCATTCGGAGGTAGGTATTGACCAGTTCTTTAAAATTACTGTACTCCTTGTAGATACTTAAGGCCGAATCATAGTATTTTCCTGCATTGTGTAAATCCTGTTTTATTTCATAATATACTGCTATTCTTCTATAGGTAAAAGCCAAAGTCGAGTTATAAAGAGGTAATTCACTCCTGCTAACATCTGACATATCCTTAATCAAGTCCAGCGCCATGTAATAATAATCATTAGCTGTTTCAAGGTCTCCAGTTAATGCATAGGGATACCCAATATAACCGTAGGTATGAGCTACTAAGGCACTTGATCCCATTTTTTTTCTTAGCTTCAGGGCTTTTTCGTGGTATTCAATTGCATCATAGTATCTACCTGTAGAAACATAGCAAAGTGCTATGTTGTTAAGCGCAACAGCCATTCCATCCATGCTTAAACTGACAGCCTCTTCTCCTGTTAAATCGACCGTTACCTCAGGATCCAGGCCCATCTGCTCAAAGCCTTTATATGCATCTTTATAATAATTCATTGCATTATCATAAAGATTTTGCCAGTAATATGTATTTCCAATATTTATAAGCGCCCAGTTGTAATTCCCCGGTTCATTTATTTTATCATAATAGCTTTTGGCAATAAGGCTGTTTTCTATTGCCCTGTCTGCAATTCCAATCTGGGAATACAAAAATCCAAGTGACCGGTGGCAATCGTACCTTAAAGTGTCCATCTCATTAAGAATTGCCTGGTCAAGGAATTCGTATAACGTGCTGATACCCTTCTGCTGATCATGCATGGAATAGAACAAAGTGAGGTCATCAAATTGCTCCCTTTCACGGAAAGTATATATCCGGTTCTTAATGCGGTTTAGCAACTTTAATTCAGTGCTGTCGATATCTTTATTGTCTGCCGATGCAGGTGGAAGGTGAAGAAATAAAAATACTATGATTATATAATTTGACATTTTTAGATATTCTGGCATTTCTAACCCGTTCGCCATTGACGATGTCCAATTACCTGTATTTAAGCGGGAAGTTTTAGCAATTATCAAAGCCGGATTAAGATAACGTCATAAAAAGAACATTATTTGACTTGTAACGGTAATAATATAATAATTACGGAAATATTTATATGAATGTTTCAGTATTTCAATTGAAACCAGAGATAAACCTTAATTTTTGGGTTCGAAGAAAATACCGTTCTGCAGGCTGTCCGCCTTGTCGGCTCTAATCGCAGAAAACTTTGTCTCTCCTTTAAAAGCCAGGTTTGCGGACTTTCCAGTTAATTTAACCGATTTTCCTGATTGCCGCTTTAAATTCCAGATTGACATTTTGGTTGCATTATGGCTTTATTTGAAATTTGAAAATAAACCCCTATTATTACGGTTGGTTTTTAGATTCAACTAAATCATAATTTTAAAAGAATAAAATGAATTACAGGAACTATCATGATTTGATCAGGCTGGTATGGGATAATTTAGGAAATATTCCTGAAGTCGATATTGTAGTGGGTATACCACGAAGCGGTATGGTACCTGCTTCTGTAATTGCTTTGCAGCTGAATAAGCCTTTATTGACTTTCGATGCATATTTGAAAAATGAAACTCCTGAAGTTGGCGAAAGGATAATTATTGAGCATGGCCATTTAAATAAAAACAAAAGAAGAGTTCTTATTGTTGATGATTCTGTAAGTACCGGTAATGAGTTAAACAAAAAGAGGTCAATTCTTCAAGAGACTGATATAGACGATGATATTAAATTTCTTTGCATATATGCAACTCCTAAAAGTAAGAATTTACCTGACTTTTATTTTGAGATTATTGAAACACCCCGGGTTTTTCAGTGGAATATTTTCAACCAGTATTACCTATCCCGAAGTTGCCTGGACATGGATGGGGTCTTATGTTTAGACCCAACAGAAGAAGAAAATGATGATGATGAGAATTACAGGCAGTTTTGTCTGAATGCTAAACCTCTTTTTATTCCCAATAATCCGATTGGTCATATTGTTACCAGCAGACTTGAAAAGTACAGGGATGTTACAGAAACATGGCTTAAGGATAAAGGCGTGAAATATGACAAATTGCATATGATGCATTATAATAGTGCTGAAGAACGTAGAAGGGATAATAAATACGGAGAATATAAGTCAGTCGTATTTTTAGAGACAGAATCTGTATTGTTTATTGAAAGTGATTCCAGGCAAAGCCAGATAATACATCAATTAACTGATAAACCTGTTTTTTGTACCAGCACAATGGAGTTTTACCCGGATCACATGAAAGATTCTTATGTTGAAAATCCGGCATATATACCCAAAAGAATAAAATTTAAATTTATGATGCGGCGAATTGGGGGTATTTTTAAAAAAATTCAGAGACGATTGAATACTCTTCTGTTTGCAAAAACAAGTGTTGAAACATAATAGCAATATATCATCCAGAATCTTGTCATTTTTCCACTTCTTCAGGCATTTGGTGAATTTAAATACATAATAAACGAGAACCTCCCGGATAAGGATTATTTTGCCTGGTTTGTATAACTCCTCCCGGAAACTGCACTCTCAAATCTTCTCCCGGCTGAACGTATAATAAATTCTAACCACTTCTTTACATCGTAGACTGCAACTGATAACCTGAGCAGACTGGTATTGCCGGCATCGTATTGCCAACATCCCATTACCGGCATCG
>CAZFOO010000020.1:0-31818 GCA_964520585.1 uncultured Bacteroidales bacterium | reverse complement strand
GCAGACTGGTATTGCCGGCATCGTATTGCCAACATCCCATTACCGGCATCGCATTACCGGCATCGCATTGCCGGCATCCCATTACCGGCATCGCATTGCCGGCATCACATTACCGGTATCGCATTGCCAGCATAGTATTCTGATTTTTTTCATGGCAGACTTTTATATGGCATATTACTTCAATAATTGGATGCTTATTATCTCCTTATTCTTATTTATTGATTATTAATTGGTTAATTTAAATTAGTTTTTTTGTTAAAAATTTGTTAAAAACATGAAATTTATCATACTTTAGTTGGCAAATGTTTAAGCTTTATTATTATAAATTAATTCTAATTAATTATGATGCACGAACCTGCTCCAAAAAAGGAAGACGATAACGCTGCATTGAGAAAGTCAAAGCTGGGGTTAAAACTTTTTTTCCTTTACAGTTTGATCTATGCAGGATTTATTGCCATTGGGGTTTTTTCTCCTGAATTAATGGGAATGAGAGTTGCCCTGGGTCTAAATCTTGCAATTTTTTATGGTTTCGGATTGATCATTCTTGCTATAATTATGGGTTTTCTTTATCATTTAGCTTGTTCAAAGCTTGAAGATAAACTTAATGTAAGGGAGGACAAGAAATGATATATGACGTATTTCCCTTAGCCGTAGTTATATTTGTGACTTTTGTTGCAATTGTATTGCTTCTTTCTTTCTATTTTGCCAGGAAGACCAAAACAGCCTCAGGTTATTTTGCAGCAGGAGGCAAGATTCACTGGGGTGTAAACGGAATCGCCTTTGCAGGTGATTATCTTTCTGCTGCTTCTTTTCTTGGAATATGTGGCATGATTGCCTTTGCTGGTTATGATGGCTTTCTCTATTCAATTGGGTTTCTTGCAGGATGGGTTGTAGCTCTGTTTGTAGTGGCTGAACCAATGAAGAGAATGGGGACTTTTACCTTTACTGATGCTATAGACCATAAGTACAATTCACGTTCCATTAAATTTACGGCCGCAATAAGTACGCTTGTTGTTTCTATTTTTTATCTCATTCCCCAAATGGTAGGTGCCGGTGACCTTGTGGTACCGATTCTGGGATTACCCCACTGGGCAGGAGTAGTCATAGTCGGCTCTGTAGTAATTTTTATTGTTGCCACAGCAGGAATGACATCGACTACTTACGTACAATTCCTGAAAGGTGGCCTGTTGATTATTTTTTCCGTGGTGTTAACTTTCTATATTCTTAATAAGGGTTTGGATAAAGAACCTAATCCTGACCATCATGAATATATTTCACTCGAAGTCAGTTTTAATCCTGCCGGAGAAATAATTCTTGAGGATTATTCTGAATTCGTCATTAAGGGCGAGACTCGTATTGATAATAATATATTTGTTTTACTGGAAAAAGACGGATTAAGTAACTGGTTTCATCTTGTAGAAAGGGAAGGAGAATCTTATCTTGATGAGATGCTGACTATTGCTACTGATAATGAAGGGAATGTACTTTATAATGGTGCTCCCAGATATGAACGGCGGTTTTACCAGGTAGGGCATCTTGCAATGATAATATCAGATGGTGAAGAGGTTGAGAGCACCGGACCCACCAATCCGTTTAATTTTCTGACTAAAATAGAGGATAGCGAGGTAGTCAGATACATCAAAATATCTTATGAGTATGATGATATATCCGTTACCGGATGGTATCCTGAAATTACCCCTGGCAAGGAAATAATGAAACCGGGCTTGTTTTATAAGCTGGAGGGTGCATCTTTATGGGAGAAACTTAATTTCGTTTCTCTTATGCTTGCTTTGTTTCTGGGTACGGCTGCACTACCCCATATACTTATAAGATACTATACGGTTCCCAGTCCCCGCGATGCCCGCAAATCAACAATAGTTGCCATTGCTGCTATAGGTTCATTTTATATTCTTACTTTGTATATGGGACTTGGTGCGATGATAAATGGCGTCCTCGATATGGAAAGCAGTAATATGTCCGGTCCTTTACTTGCCAAATCATTCGGATTGGGAATTTTTGCAATAATATCTGCCGTTGCTTTTGCTACTGTGCTGGGAACTGTTTCGGGACTGATTGTTGCTTCATCTGGAGCTATTGCGCACGACCTGCTTGATAAATTCTTCAAGTTTAATATGGATGACAGGATAAAGGTGCGTGCCGGAAAGATTGCTGCTTTTGGTGTTGGAATAATTGCAATTCTATTGGGAATACTTCTTAAGGGGATGAATGTATCTTTCCTTGTGGGACTTGCTTTTGCAGTGGCTGCTTCAGCAAATCTGCCTGCCATAGTTATGATATTGTTCTGGAAAAAGACAACAGGTAGAGGTGTATCTGCCTCTATTGTAGTGGGTATAGTATCATCAGTATTGCTGATACTTGTTTCTCCCTCTATGTTTGAAAAATACGGACTTCCACCCGAATCAGCCCTGTTTCCTATGGATAACCCGGGAATAGTGACTATTCCTTTGTCTTTCCTGACATTGATACTTGTTTCACTCTATACAAGGATAAAAGAAAAGGATTTGATTTTTAATACAAAAAATGAAAATAATTAAGGAATTCCGGGAATTTGCCATAAAGGGAAATATGATAGATATGGCAGTCGGCATTATCATTGGAGTTGCCTTTAACAGCATTGTGAATTCACTGGTTCAGGGTATTTTTATGCCTGTAATTGGATTTATGGTAGGCCGGGTCAGTTTTGTGAATCTTCAGTTTGTGATCCAAAATGAAATGCGGGATGAATCGGTAATAATTATCAGGGATCTGCTAAAAAAACAGAAGGGTTGATGCTTGAAATGCTGTTGAACCGGTTAATGCATAGTTCTGAGTTTATTATGAGAATAAATTTTGATTATCGTGTCGATTAGCTTTATTGTATTATAGCAATGTATTAGTGTCCTGTATTTCTCTCTAATGCAGCCCCCATATTTTATTGATCTGCGGTAGATTCTAAGTGTAATAAGAAATCATTTTAGCAATACCTGCCAGATGTAAATTTGAACTCGCATGGAGCTCATTATTTGTATTCCTACCTTACCGGGTTGGTTTTTCCCTGGCAGTTTTGTATATTTGTTATACTTAATGCTAAAACTTAAAAACTTGAATATGAGACTTATAATATTGGTATTTAGTTTGAGCTTGTTTTTTGCAGGCTGTAATCCACCTGAATATGAAATGCTATTGCAGGTAGAGGCAGGAGACCACTATCACATCAATGCTCCTGTTTATGTTGAACTTGACAGTATTGCCTTTGACGAGGATGCCTCAATATGTCTTACTTATGATGGGGTGACCGTTCCCGGGCAATCTGAAATATTCGATGGTAACCGGCAGAGGATATGGTGGATTGTTAACCTGGAGCCCGGTGAATCGGCAGTTTATGGAGTTACCCTGGGTGATGAATGTTATTCGGAAGAATATGCATGGGAGCGTGTTGACGATAACTCAACTCGTTTGTTATTTAACGGGAACCCGGTTATACAGTATGAGCACCCTGTTTTTGATCCTGATGATATTGACGGAACCAGAAAACCTTTCCATCATGTATTTGAACCTTCAGGAGATGATCTTATAACAAAGGGACCCGGTGGACTTTATTCTCACCACCGTGGTATTTTTTATGGTTATAATCATGTTTATATCAATGATGAGCAAATTGATATATGGCATGCCAATAATGGGGAAAGGAGTGAACATGCTGAAATTATCAGGGAATTTTCAGGACCGGTCATGGGTGGACACGAAGTAAAGATCTTGTGGAAAGACCATGATGGCGAGCCTTTTATTGAGGAAACAAGGATTATCCGGACTTACCGGCAAGGTCAGGGTGAATCACTTATTGATTTCTATTCTATTCTGCGCGCTATCGACGGACCTGTGAGACTGGAAGGCGACAGGCAGCATGCCGGTGTTCAGTTCCGCGCTGACCAGTACGTAGCAGATAATAGTGAACAGACCAAGTTTATCAGACCAGAGGCATGGTCTCATGTGGATCCCAGGCAAGAGATAGATGGGGCTGACATGTATGACCTCCCATGGAATGCAATGCATTTCAGGATCAACGAAGATCCCTTTACCGTATCTTATATGAGTCATCCTGCTAATCCGGATGAGGCCGAAATGTCAGAACGGTTATATGGCCGTTTTGGGGAGTTCTTTCCATATGAGTTGGACGTGAATAATCCCTTAACCGTTAACTACAGGTTTTGGATATCGGAGGGTGAAGAACCTTCCGTCGATCAGCTGGATATCCGTTATCAGGGATTTGCATTTCCTTACGGGGAACCCACCCAGGATGAAGGCATCTTCGGACCCGTAAGATATACCTGGTAATGTCAATATACAGATAATTATTATCACTGCTATGCAGTGACCCTGACCGGGAATTTCTATGTCGAATTACTCCCCCAAAAAAAACGGCACAATCTGAGAATTGTACCGTTTTTTTTTTTTGAATGTGTGGGATATTAGTATTTAAATACTTTTCCCCCCGCCATAACTTCCTGTGTTTTATCATCAAAAGTGACAAACTGTCCTGTCCTTAAGGCGGCTGTAACCATAATATTAGCAACTGAGTGATCATATCCTGCTTTTACAGGTGCATTGGGTTGTTTTCTGCTCCTTACACATTCCATCCAGTTTCTCATGTGGTTTACAGTCATGTTATCCGCACCTGTATTTGCTGAGGTAACCACCTCTGCTGTAGGAAGGTCCATTTCAGGAAGACGATTTGGTTCCATGTTCATTGAACTTGCATGGCGTTCGCTCAGCCCACCTTCAGGAGTTATCTTACTGGTATCAAGATTCATCATTCCTCCGTTGGAATAATATAATTCTTTTGTTCCTCCTGCGGAATTGGTAAAACGTGATGAGTAAATAACCTGGAATCCGGTTGATGGGTCATCTTTTGGGCCATAATCAAAAACTGCGGTCATGGTATCAAAATTCTCTCTTCCGTCCTTCCAGAGGTAAATCCCGCCATTGGCCGCAACACTCCTGGGATGGTCGTATCCACTGAACCAGTGAACGGTATCAATCTGGTGAGCCATCCATTGGCCTGGTATACCTGAAGAATAGGGCCAGAATAAACGGAACTCAAGGTATTTTCTTGGATCCCAGGCTTCATAAGGCCTGTTCATAAGATATCGTTTCCAATCAGTATCCTGTTCCCGGATCTCATTTACAAGTGACGGCCTTCTCCATCTTCCCGGCTGATTAACATTCCAGGTCATTTCCACTGCCACGATATCACCAAATTTTCCGGACTTTATGAATTCATTGGCAGCATGATAATTCGGAGCACTTCTTCTTTGAGAACCGATAGTAACTATCTTTCCTGTGCGCTCAACAGCTTCACGTGCTTTGCGGTTATCTTCCATTGTCTCCGCAAAAGGCTTTTCCACATATACATCTTTACCCGCCTCTACTGCTTCAACTGTATGAAGAGCATGTTGAAAATCAGCTGTACCAATGATAACAGCATCTACATTACTTCGGTCATATAGTTCTTCGTTATTACGGTAAAGATCTACATTTACGTTTTTCTGGTTCAGGAATGCTTTGGCTTCATCGCGTCTTCTGCTCCAAATATCAGAAACAGCAGTGATGGCAAAGTTCATGTCGGTAGACTGACTTAATAGTGCATTAATAAGTGATGATCTCGTACGGTCTGAAAATCCTACTATACCAATATTAACCCGGTCATTTGAACCGATAATATTACCATAGGATTTTGCACTGAATCCCAATCCACCCATTGTGACACCTGCAGTTCCTAGTGCCACTTTTTTGACGAATTCTCTTCTTGATTTTTGCATAATTTTATTGATTAGGTTTTAACGGAATAAGATTTTTAAAAATAAGTATTTTATTTTTATTTACTGCTAACAAAATATTACTTTTGTGGAAAGTGTTAAAATTCTAGTTGATTTTATTGGTTCTGATACAGTAAATGATTAATTTATTGATCAAATCTTTCGATTGCCTCCTCCATGATTGCAGCAGTAGCCGTTGCACCGCAACGGGAACATCCGGCATCTTTTACCGCGATTAACTGGTCCAGCGTGCGAATACCACCGGCAGCTTTCACTTTCACCTGCGGCCCACTGTGCCGACGCATCAACTCAAGATCAGGAATTGTTGCACCCTGATATGAATATTTTCCATCCTCCCCTTTTACAAAGCCGAAGCCTGATGATGTTTTTACATAATCAGCACCAGCTCCGGTACAAATTTCACAAAGCTTAATCTTATCTTTATCCAGGGTAATGTAATCAGTTTCGAAGATAACTTTAACAATTGCGCCGTTCTTATGACAGGTTGCCGTTACTGCATCGATTTCCCTTTCTATATATTCCCAGTCCCCCGAGAGAGCCTTTCCAATATTGATTACCATATCTATCTCAACAGCACCGTTATGGCAAGCGTTTTCGGTTTCAAATACTTTAACTTCAATAGTCGAGTTTCCAGCAGGGAAACCTATTACGCAGCCCACGAGCACTTCTGTTCCCTTGAGGATTTCTACGGCATTTTTTACCATATATGGCTTCACACAGACTGAAGCAACATCATATTTTGCGGCAATTCTACATTCTTTCTCAAAATCTTTATCGGTCACCGTAGGGTGAAGGATAGAATGATCTATCATTTTTGCTAGTTCCCTTATCATATATTAATATTTTAGTGATTTGATCGGATAAACATCACAAGTTATTTATTTTTTACAAAATTATTGCTGTTTTTTTACTGAATTTAATAAATCATGCAAATAACGGATTTTAGAATATTTGAGGCTTGATTATTATTTGAAAAAATCTCTTCTTTATGGAAAGATTCATAAGCTGCTTATAATTATTTTTTTATATGATTTATTTATTTTGTATATAATTAAATTGGTGAATTAAGACTTAAAACTTTTTGGTCATGCTAAAACTCTTTGTTCATTTGATTTTTACAGGATTGATTATTTTCAATACCGGTTTAATAGCTCAGGAAGAATCTTCCGTTTCTGATGAAGTTCTTCTTGAACTTTACCGGGGTGCCCGGGTTGTAGATGTGGTTGATGGACTTGTAACCGTTGGTTATGCCGGAATCGGAGTGACGGACCCTGAAATATCCCCTGAAGATATACCAAATGCGGTTTTCCGGGTTAACATCTGTTGATCTTTCGGTTTTTGAAATAGGGTATAGTCATATAATAACGGTCTATTTATTGAGATAGTTCTTATAGTGATTCAGGAGAGAAATAATTATTGTGAAAAATCTGATTAAAAAATTTAAAAGTGGTTTTATCCTGTTGCCGTTTCTCATCATTAGCATTTCGCTTTTTTCACAGGAAAGTGCAACAACTTACTTTACAATCAGTGGTACCGTCAGAGATGCTGTAACTGGCAACCCCGTGCCTTTTGCCAGCATATCATTGGTTGGAAGTCATACCGGGATGGTCAGCAATCTCGATGGCTATTTTACCTTGAAAGTTCCTGCAAGTGTTGACTATCCTGATGAAAGCCTTATTAGAATATCTCATCTGGGTTATAAAAGTGCCGATCAAAGTGTTTATGATATACCTGAGGGGGGGAAAGATTTTTTAATTGAACCCCAGACTGTAAGTATTCCGGAGGTAGTTATCAGGCCTGCCGACGCAAGATCTATTGTCGAGGCGGCCCTCAAGAGAGTTGAAACCAATTATCCTGTTGCTCCATACATGCTTACAGGATTTTACCGGGAAACAATAAAGCAGAGGAGAGATTATATATCTATATCAGAGGCTGTAGTAGATATTTACCAGTCAGCTTACAATTCATCACAAACCGATATGTTCCGGATAATCAGGGGCAGAAAAAGCGGTAATGTTAAAAAGAATGATACCTTACTGGTTAAATTGCAAGGTGGACCTCATGTTTCGATGCTTCTGGATATAATTAAGAATTCTGATCTTTTACTGTCATTGCGGACTCTAAAATATTACCATTTTTCTTTGGTAGATATAATCAATAGCAATGACGGCTCAAAATATGTCATTGAGTTTTCTCCCAGGAGTAAACTTAGTTATCCTTTATATTTTGGCAAACTTTATATTTCAGTTGACGAAGTTGCAATTACTATGGCAGAATTCAGCCTCGATCTGTCAGATAAAGACAAAGCTGCACAGAATTTTATATTAAGAAAACCTGCCCGGTTAAGATTTAATCCGGTAAAGACAAGATATTTTGTAAATTATAAGAAGATTGACGACAGGTATCATGTTGATTATATGCGCTATGAACTGGAGTTTTTTGCTGATTGGAGAAGACGGTTATTCAGGACAGGTTATACCATAATTTCAGAAATGGCAATAACAGCCAGGAAGAGTGAAAATGTCGAAAGGTTCAAGCAAAGAGAAGCATTTCAGGCTGCCGCGGTTCTTGCTGATCAGGTACCTGTCTATTTTAAAGATCAATTTTGGGGTGAGTATAATTACATCGAACCCGACCAGTCTATTCATGCAGCAATAAAAAAGTTAAACAGGAAACTGGACTGGTAAGGGAAAGTATTATTCGTATCTTTACCCTACGATGTTGATGAATATGGCATTTAAGGGTATATTATTGCAGCAAAAGACGAGGAACGATGACATTGCTGCATTTGAGGTGCTTTTCAGAAAGTACTATGAAGATCTTGTAAAGTATTCATATAGTTTTACAAAAGATATTGATGCTGCAGAAGAGATAGTACAGGATTTTTTTTACAATTTCTGGAAAAACAGGAAAGAGATAGATATTAAACTTTCAATAAAAGCATATCTATTCAGGTCTGTAAGGAATAACTCTCTTAAGTATCTTGATTTTATTGATGTGAGAAGAAAATATGCAGAAAGGGTATTGTCCATGAACAAGGATGAATCAGGCTTTGATAATAACGATCTGGAATATTCGGAATTGAAAGAAATTGTGGAGGACAGCCTTAATGAGTTGCCGGAACGATGCAGTCTTATTTTCAGGATGAGCCGTTTCGACGGACTGAAATATGAGGAAATTGCAAAAGAGTTATCGGTTTCGGTTAAGACAGTTGAGGCAAATATGACTAAAGCATTGAAACATTTGAGAAAGCAACTTGGAAACTATAATGGTTCAAGAGTTTAATGAACATATACCTTGGAAACAATAGAGTTTAAACAATATCAAAATAGAAATGGATCAGTCAGACATACACAGAAAAATTGATACTGATAAAGCATGGGGTCAGGTCCACCAACGTTTGCTGGATGATGATCTGATCCCTGCCCGGAACGGGGGTGCAAGTATTTATCTTAAACCTTCTGTTTCCATCCGGTTCGCATATGCGGCTTCAGTAATGTTGATAATTACTGCCGGGATCCTAAGTTATTTTTTCTTTTTTAACCCTTATTCCGGTGGACTTTTAACTCTGGAAACAGGAGCGGAGAACAACACCCTTGTCCAGACCCTTAATGATGGCAGTGTGGTTTATCTGGCAGATAATACCATTATAAATTACCCTGAGATCTTCAGGGGAGAGCAGAGGAAAATTTCTTTTTCCGGCGAGGCGTTTTTTGATATTTATCCAAAAAGTGAACAGCCTTTTGTTATTGAAACAAGCTATGCAATAATAGAGGTGCTTGGAACTGCCTTTAATCTTAAATCTCTTGAGAATAACTTTGAGCTTATCGTCGAGGAAGGGCTTGTCAGGGTTACCCTTAAGGAAAATCCCGATCATACGGAAGTTGCCGGTCAGTGGGAAATGGTTACTGCCATGAATGACCATATTGAAAAATCACCTGTGGTGGACAGAACTTACCTCTCCTGGAAGATGAACAAGATGCAGTTCAGGGATGAAAAACTTGAAAATATTGCCTCTGTGATAAGTAAAAATTATGGTGTAAATATTGGTTTTGATAATGACCGGATCGGTGAGAGAAGACTTACGGCAACGTTCCATAATAATGCAATAAGTACTATTGCAGAGGTAATAGCGTTATCTCTGGGACTTGAGTATGAATATTCAGCTGATTCCAGTATAATTTTCAGAGATAAAAAATAATCCGGATTAAGTACTTTTCCCTCTGAATAGATACTAATATGTCTCACAAGAGAATTTTAAATAAGATATGGATGTTTTTTCGGGAGAGACTGTGGACTGCACTGAATTACCGGATCATTGTTGCAATGATAATAATGCTTGTTTGGTCTGCTGCAGTTTTTGCTCAGACTGATGTATTTGAAAAGGAGGTTTCGCTGCCAAGACAATACTCATCTATATACTCGGTCCTGAACCAGATATCTAACGAGACGGGCTATTATTTTGTTTATGATACTGAAATTCTCAATTCCGATAAAAAAATAAGACTCAGATCAGGAGATAAGACACTCAATGAATGGCTTGATGAGATCATTGACGATCCTTTGATTGGTTTTAATATTATTGAGAATCATATTCTTATTTACAGACCCGCAGGCAATGCGGGGGAAAACGACGATCAGGAAATTTCCGGGAAAGACAGTGTCGGGGAATTCTTCGTTATTCAGGGCAGGGTAATAGCTGAAAGTTCGAGGGATCCATTACCTTATGCAACAGTAGGTATACAGGATAAAGCGGTGGGCATTACTACTAATTCAGACGGAGTGTTTACATTGAAACTTTCCGACGAAAATATTAATGATCACATATCTGTTTCACATCTTGGATACCTTACCCGGTTCATTCCCGTGAAGCTTTTTAAGGACAACAAGGTGGACATTTTGATGGAAACGGATTATATATCTATTCAGGAGGTTATGATACGGTATTATGATCCGGATATCATTGTAAATGCTGCCATGGAAAGGATAAGCGACAACTACAGTGATGATCCCGTTTATTTGCTTAACTTTTACCGTGAAGGAGTAATGCGCACCAATAAGTTCATTAATTATTCGGAGGCATTGTTTCATGTTTATAAATCACCATATAATAGTACATTCGAACGTGACCAGGTGAAATTACTCCAATCAAGAACAATAAGCAATGTTGACCGGAGTGATACTTTGATACTTAAAATAAAGGCGGGAGTAAGAAATTCTCTTGAGCTTGATTTCATAAGAAATATTCCGGATTTTCTAAACAAAGAATATATGCAGGAATATGATTTCACAAAGGCAGATATAGTTTCAAAAGATGGTAAAAGAGCATTTGCCGTTGCCTTTGAGCAGAAGAAACACATTAATGATCCTCTTTTTAAGGGACTCTTGTATATAGATATGGAAAGTTTTGCTTTTCTGGGAGCGGATTTTGAGGTTCATCCGGATCATGTAGATAAAGCAAGCAATCATTTTGTTACAAGAAAAAACAGGAATTATAAAGCTTCAGTGGATAAGGCAATTTACACAGTGAGTTATAAATATTATGATGGAAGTTATCATCTCAATCATGTAAGGGCTGACCTGCATCTTAGGTACAGGAAAAGGTACCGGATTTTCAGCAATAGTTATCACGTTTTCGTTGAAATGGCTACAAGCAGGATCGGTACCGAAGATGTTAGCAGATTTAATAAAAAAGAAGAGTTACAAACCGGCAGGGTTTTTATTGACGGGAATCACGAGTATGATCCGGAATTTTGGAGCAATTACAGTATCATTGCCCCCGAGAAGCATATTACACAGGCCCTGTCTCTTATTGATTCTAAGATAGAAAGTGTGGTTAGTAAAGAAGGGAACACCGATAACAGTGAAAAATAAGTTTTTTGTGAAAAATTCCCTAAAATCGGAATATTCATCACTAATACTACATACTTTTCGGGAAAAGCCTCGCCGGACCATTACCGTGCCATATAGAGGCCTATACTAAAGATTACCTAAATAACTGCATCCGGTCGCTTCGCTGAAAAAAGACCTGTTAATGATTCCAAACTGCTTCATATCCAAGTATTTTCATTATGGACCCGGCCTTAAGCAGGCATTCCTGGTACTCATTTTCAGGTAGAGATAAACTCGTAATTGCTCCGCCCGCCATAAATGAAAGAACTGAATTTTCATGGTTATACTGAATACTTCTTATTACAACATTAAAATCAAAATCCATCTCCGGAGTGATATATCCTACTGACCCCGAATAAAGTCCACGATTACTTCTTTCATACTGCTCGATGATCTGCATAGCCCTTACTTTGGGTGCACCAGTCATGGATCCCATCGGGAACATTGCCCTAATAATCCTTGAAAGAGGTACTGAAGATTCCAATTCAGCAGTTATGTCCGACTGCATCTGAAATACTCCGGGGAAAGGATATATCCCGCATAATTCATTTACCTTGACCGATGATCTGGCGGCTATTTTGGAAAGGTCATTCCTTACCAGATCGGTAATCATAATGTTTTCTGCCCGTTCTTTAGGATCCATTGATAATGACATCATTCTTTTCCGGTCTTGTTCTTCTGTTTTCCCTCTGGCCGCTGTCCCTTTTATTGGTTGCGATATAATTGTTTTTCCGGTTTTTCTCATAAAGCGCTCAGGACTAGCGCAAAGAAGATATTTGTCTTCTAGTTTGTAATAGCAGGAAAAAGGGGTTGGAGATTCTTTAAGAAGTTTTAGCCAGACTCCGGCAGGATCAATTGAGGCATTGCCGGAATAGAATTCCTGACAGAAATTCACCTCATATATATCTCCTCTCTGGATGTGATCTTTAATCTGTTCAACTGATTTTTTGTAATAGGCTTTGGAAATAACCCCTTTTATCTGACCTGGATTAACTTGAACAGACCCGGGTAAAAGGAGGCATTCTATTTCTTTTTTAATTTTATTGATATGCTTATGATCATCATATTTATCAAGCCATCCGATTTTAATTTGATTTTCTTTTATTATAAATATGTATCTCGGTTTAAAAAAATGAAGAGAGGGAAATTTTATTTTATCAGGGTGAGTTGATGACAGATTTTCAATCTCATTTTTCAGGTCATAACCAAGATGCCCAAACCACCATTCCCCGCTCC
This sequence comes from uncultured Bacteroidales bacterium, assembly GCA_964520585.1. GTDB lineage: Bacteria > Bacteroidota > Bacteroidia > Bacteroidales > PUMT01 > PXAP01. The sequence continues at coordinate 18,853 of CAZFOO010000020.1, read as the reverse complement.
CTGAAATACAATCATCCAGTGAATTCAGCATTTCTTTTCCGGTGATGGTGGATTTCTCAATACCACCTATTCCTGCAATCAGGTCATGACAATGATAAGAATGCGAAAATGGGAGTCTTTTCCTGTAATCATTGGAATTAAGAATGCATACCTTCTGAAATCTGCCGGACCAGTATAAAAGCTTTTGTGCAAACTTCTGCGGATCGTGGGTATAGAATATTTTAAAACGGCGCATGTGTAAAAATAATCATTGGTGGGAACTTTCCTGTCATTAACCGCCAGATTAACTTTATTCAGTCTTAACGGTAGGGAAGTATATCAGGGGATGTAACCGTGAATTCATCATAAATATCTTTACGTTCACTCATTATATATATAAAATTTGCTGAAGCCGATTCAGGTAATTTTGGAAACCAGGCCAACCTTAATTTCAGTGTAGGGAGAACCATATGTTCGTTGCGTACTCTTATTCCAATACCAAAACCACTATAAAAATTTCCGTTAATTATCTTCGCGGTTCCCGGACCTATCCATCCGAGATCTGCCATGGTATAAAATGCATATCTGAATCCATACCAGTTGGTTTTAGAATAAAACATAGTTTCCAACTGTACTGTGAGCTTTTGTTTCCCGGTCAGGTTATCACTTCTTAATCCCCTTATACCATTATTGTTGCTGATGCTGACCAGCTCATCTTCAAATCTGGCTATGCCCCTTGTTAAGTTCAGAGATAAAAACTGTCTTAAATAAAACCGGTTAAGGTTAAACAGAGATGAAAATCCTGAAGATTTGATGCTTATGATACCTTGTTCAAAATTTCCGTCATTAAAGAATCCGCCCGTATAAATTTCATTTTGTAGGTAGGCTGTTCTGTAAATATAATTGCTATGAACAAAGCTGATGCCTCCATACCAGCGTGGAAAGAACTGATTACTTTCATATCCGGCTATAGATGTTAGTCTGCTACCTACGGGTATATCTTCAGTTGGTCCAAAACCATAGATATAATTACTCTTCAGATATCCCAGTCTGGTATAACCAACACTCAGGAGAAAAATATCCCTGGTATGAAATTTATAACGGACATTCTCACTTATTTCAGGCCTTTCATAAAAAACGTTCCTGTTGAAACGAGAGGTAATATGGATGTTTCTTCTGTTGTATAGATCTTTTCCGGGCAAAGTAACTGAACGCCCAAACCAGAAATCATACTTATTGAAATCCAATTCCTGATCTGAAAATGTGATGTCAGGAAATTTAAAATCATCTATAATTGTGGAAGATGTGTATTCAAATCCGCCTGCATATTTCATCGATGGTGTGATAAAACTTCTTCCGCTTTTGATTTGAAAAATATTATTTCCATAAGCATTATAATAATTAATGTCTGTATTGATAAATGATCTTCCTATATTGCTTATCCTTAGACCGGTTTCAAAACCGACGGGTTTATCTTTACCTGCATCAAAATGCAACTTTGTATCCAATTGTTGTCCAAAACCCAGAATATTACGGTCATATAACTCAATTTCACCCCTGTCAATCTCGCTCATATCCATATCAAAACCTCGTGACCACCGGTCTTTGGTAACTATAACCAGATCCACATATTCCGGGTCCAATTCATTTTCATGTACATAGATCCTGACATCTTCGAGGTAAGTAAGTTGCCTCAGAATTCGTTCATTATCAGTCAACAGAAACGGATCAAGCTCATCTCCCTTGTTAAAAAGCAGGTTGTTTTGAATTACTCTTTTATTGGTATTGAAGTGAAAGAACATACCAATTTTCTCAAGTCTGTTGTTCGATGTAGTATAAGATTCGTCCATACCCGGAGCAAACAGATTGACTGATCTGAAATCAATTTCCCGTATTGTTTTTCCCTTATATGCTGTGAATCTGTTTTCGCCTCGAAGGGGGCGGGTTGAAGGTGATTTTTCTTCTGCCTGATCTTTTATCATCAGTTCATGTATCCACCTTGTAAATTCCCGCTGGCTGGCGGCATCTTTTAAATTATCATAAAATTCCCTGTTATGAAGAGATCGTTCCGACTTATCCTGATGACCTGTCAGATTTCCTGATTTTAAAACAGGAAGTGAATCATTTTGCTGTTGATGTGTTGAAAGGATATGGGTTATGGCTTTTTTCTCCTTAGTAATAATACGCATATCAATACTGTCGCTTTTAGGTTGTCCTGAAAGCAGTAAAGGTAATAATGCAGCTATATAAAGACTAAATCGCACTAATACAATTATTTGGGTCGTTATTTCTAACTATGAATCCTCATAATACTGTGTCTCACAAAATACAATAAATAAACCAGGGGGATCCATCCGTTTGAAGCACTGAACATGAATTACATGCTAAACATAATTAATTGAATATTAACTTGATTAACCTGTTTTATTAGGATGAGCCGATTTTAGAATAAGATTTTTGAAATGATTATATTACAAATGTACATGAATTTTTTTTTTATCCGAAAATACACACAGACGGATGAAAAAAATTCATGTGAAAGCACAGCGGTTCCTCCCGTAAGTCAGGATTTTGTATTTTTTGAATAAAATTTTAACTGACTTTATTCCTGGAGAAGTTTTATATATCAGTAAACCTGATCAATTTCAATAAAAAAAATATCTGCACTACCCCAGGGGATAAAAGGCAATATAGGTCATATTAATGAAATGATTTTAATGGTAATTGATAAAAAATGCTTTAAATGGAGTAAAAAAACATACAGGTATTTCTCATTATACTATTTTTTTTACCTTTACCTTCCAGTTTTGTGGATTATTATTTTCTAACATAAATCATTTCTAACTTTTAATACTATATGTAACTATGAAAGAGTATGTTGTAGGTATTGACATTGGAGGCACATTTACCAAAGCAGGTTTTGTTGACCGTGATGGCAATTGTTTTGCTGAAAGCGTTACCCCAACGGATGTTTACGATAATGTTGAGGATTATCTTGAAAATCTCATTAAGGAACTTAAAAAAGCAGAAAAAGAGCTTGAAAGTCCGTATAAAATCGTTGGTGTTGGAATCGGGGCCCCAAATGGTAATTTCCATAATGGAACTATTGAAAATGCTACAAATCTTAAATGGAAAGGAGTTATCCCTTTTGCGGATATGGTCAATAAATATTATAATGTTCCGGTGAGGCTTACAAACGATGCCAATGCTGCAGCACTCGGTGAAATGGTTTATGGCGGAGCTGAAGGCATGAAGGATTTTATTATGATCACCCTGGGAACAGGTTTGGGTAGTGGTGTTGTAGTAAACGGTGATCTGGTATACGGCCATGATGGTTTTGCCGGCGAACTCGGTCATGTTAATGTTGTTGAAAACGGCCGGAAATGCGGTTGTGGCAATCACGGCTGTTTGGAAACCTATGTTTCTGCACCTGGAATAAAAAAAACCGTCTTTGAACTGCTTGCATCTGACAGCAAAGATAGTGATATGGTAAATTACAGCTTTAACGAGCTGGATTCTGAAATGATTTATAATGCTGCCAGAAAAAATGATCCTGTTGCATTAAAAGCATTTGAAATTACAGGTAAAATACTGGGAAGAAAGCTTGCAGATTCAGTTGCACATACCAGTCCCGAAGCCATATTCCTTTTCGGAGGACTTTCTAAATCGGGTGATTATATTTTTAATCCGACAAAAAAATATCTGGAGGAAAGTGTGATGGGGACATTCAAAAATAAGGTTAAAATACTTCCTTCAAAACTGACTGACAAGAATGCTGCAGTTATGGGAGCAAGTGCACTTATTTGGAAGGAGCTGGATAAATAAATTGACGTCTGTTTATTTTGAGCTTATTTTTCTTTTTCTGACAATTAGAAACCAACTTGTTTAATAATTAAATCAATTAGCATGTCAAATCAAAATAATACCTTGAAGGTGGGAATGATTTTCATTTCCATGATCTTTTTCATTTTCGGTTTTGTTACAACCTTCATTATAACCTTGAGCGATCCTGTAATGGAAGCTTTTGACCTGACTTATACTGAAGGGTTTCTTGTAAACTCTGCCTTTTTTATCTCCTATGCAATTTTTTCAATTCCTGCAGGGGGAGTGGTCAAAAGAATTGGTTATAAAAACTCAATTGTCGTCGGTCTTCTTTTGATATCATTTGCTGGATTCCTTTTCTTCCCGGCTATCCGGACCGAGTCTTATCCGTTTTTTCTTGGTGCAATAGTCATTCTTTCACTTGGTGTAGTTCTTTTGCAGACAGCTGCCAATCCTTTTGTTACCGAATTAGGGCCGCCTGAGACAGCATCAGGGAGACTTAACCTTACCCAGGCACTGAACTCAATTGCTACCTGGATTGCTCCTTTAATGATTGTAGCTCTTATTTTGCCTGCTGCTTTGCCGGCTGGCTCGGAAGGCGTGGATGGTGTAATTGCCCAGGGTGTGCCGGAAAGGGTAACACCAAATGACCTGCTTCTTCCTTTCATGATTATAGCTGTAATTGTTTTGCTAATTGCTATTGCTGTACGCTTGATAAAATTGCCTGTTATAAGTCAGGAAGGAACAGGTAATTTTAAAACTGTATTTAAATACAGGCATGTACTTCTGGGTGCTTTTGCAATTTTTTGCTATGTGGGGGCAGAAGTAGGCATTGGTACAGCTATTTCTTCCTATATTGTTCAGCCCGGAATGGGTGGAGGCATCAGCAGGGAACTGGCTCTTAAGTTTGTGGGATTGTATTGGGCCGGCGCTATGATTGGCCGCTTATTCGGCGCCATAGCTCTTTCCGATATAAAGAAGAAAGCTTTACGGCTTACTTTTGCCGGAATTGTTTTAGTTTGGGCCTTTGTGGTTGGTTTTGTGACACTGGAATACAACCTGGCAATGGCTATGACATTTCTTGGTTTTGCTGTGCTGAACTATGCTCTTATGCAACTTGGGAAAGGAAAAGCGAACCTGGCACTTTCTGTATTTGCTATCGCAGCGGCTGTTCTGGCTACCATATCCATGTTGTCAACAGGTAAAGTTGCCCTGTGGTCGATTGTATCAATTGGTTTATTTAACTCAATAATGTTCCCCAATATATTCTCTCTTGCAGTTAAAGGACTTGACAGGAGCGAGGTTAGTCTTGCCTCTGGTATTATTAATACCCTTATAGTGGGTGGTGCAATCATTCCTGTGCTTATGGGAGTAGTAGGTGATGCTTTTAATATCCAGTATTCCTTTATTGTTCCGGTATTGTGCTACCTTTACATATTATTCTATGCACTTGTAGGAAGCAAACTTAAACCACTGGGAGAAACTGCGGCATCTGGTCCGGTAGAATAAATACTATCATATTATTTTACAAAAAATGAGGCTCAAAAGCCTCATTTTTTGTAATTACCAGGCATGATTAGAGATTATGCCTGATCCCTGTATAAGTCATACGTATCCAGCCATTAAGCAGATTAAGTGTTTAAAATCTCCTGCACAGGCGATAATGGGATGCATCATTTGCTCTCTGGCTCACCGTTTTGCGACTTATTCCTGGTAATATTACCGAAAAAAAAATATATTACGACAATAACAACCAGGATAAGAAACAGTTTCATATATGGTGTGAAAATATACATAAAGGATACATAAAATTAGTATTTTTAGTCAATAATGCTTTTTACTATCCTGAGCTTATGGGTGTATTTTTTCAGGGAATTATTGTAAATTCCCTGATGATCTATTCTGTCGATCCTGACTTGCCCGGAAGCATGTATGATTTGCATGTCATTTGTGATTATACCGGTATGAATTATTTCACCATCCTGGTTGTCAAAAAATGCAAGATCTCCGGCCCTGCTTTCAGTAATGAAGTTAATGGTTCTGCCTTCCTTAACCTGCTGTCTCGAATTTCTGGGTAACCTGATTCCAAACAGACTAAAAAGGATCTGGACAAAGCCGGAGCAATCCATCCCAAAAGGGTTTTTACCTCCCCATAAATAGGGTATATTTAAAAAACTCAATGCTGCCTGGATAATATTATCCCTAATGTTTTTTTTATTGTAAAAAAAAGGTTTTTCCTTACAGATGAAATGACATCCACCCGCAAAAAAACTATTGGATGCTGGTTTATAATGGTGCAATAAACTTCCTGCAGGTATATATAATGAAGAATTGGTTGATTTGTTTGTTATGGGAAGGAAGAGGTTTCCCAGAATATTAAAGTCCGGTCTATCTGAATTTATAATTAAATCGCCGGGAACAAGATGGGCCATGGAGTTATTTAACCATCCCTGATAACCGTCTCCCGTTATTTCAACAAAACTCCAGTTTTGCTGTTTATCCAGTATTACTGCATATTCTCCAAACATCATCTGACTCACCATTTCATCTTTTTCTGACGGACCCGATCTTAGAGGAATTATAGGTGTCAGAGCTATAATGTGCTGCATACATTGATATTGATTTTTTGTATATTTGTTGCTAATACAAATTTATGGAAAGATTTTTGAAATTTTTTAAAAAGCATTACAATAGTATTGCCGTTATATCCCTTTTTCTTATCACCGCCCTGCTTATATTATATCTGATGCCAAGGGCAGGAAAGTTCAGGTATGAATTTCAGCGCGGACGCCCCTGGATGCATGAAACACTTATTGCTCCATTTGATTTTCCCATATATAAATCGGAGACTGAGCTTAAAGCTGAAAGAGACAGTATTCTGACCGACATGCGTAAATATTTCCAGTATGACGATGAAGTATACGATTCGATCGTCAATATATATCATGATTATTTTGATGAACGGTGGGAATCATTTATTATCCGCAAGTTTGATATAGCTACCGAAGATATTGCCGGTTTTGAACAACAGAATCCGGTATTAGTCGAATTGGCTGATAGTTTTGCTTCATACAGCACTGAATTATATGAACATGTTTATCAACACGGCATAATTGCATCCGGAGAAGTTGCAGACAGGGTTATTTCTGAAAGTGAACCCATAGTTGTTGTCCGGAACAATATTGGGGAAAGGACAACTACTGACAATATTTTCAAAGAGAAATCTGCTTATGAATTTGTCAGGAACAATATAGATCAATGGATATCTGAAGAGATAAACGACAGGTATTCTTATATGGAGGAGTTTGTTAATGCCTTGGATTATAGTGACTTTATTGTTCCTAATATGCATCATGATGAAGAAATGACGGACAGAGTGAGGCAAAGCCTGCTCGATGAAATATCGCTTGCTAAAGGTATGGTACAAGCCGGTGAACGGATTGTATCACAAGGGGACCTGATTACCAGTGATACATACCGCATACTTGAATCACTCAAGAGGGAATATGAAACAAGGCTTAGGGGAACTAATCGTAATATGATATTGCTGGGACAATTTATTATTGTATTTTCCCTGATAAGCATCCTTTACCTGTTCCTTTATCATTTCAGGAATGAAATACTTATTAACATTCGTAAGACCCTTTTTATTTTGTTTTTGCTTTTTTTAATGGTTTCTGTTTCAATTGTTTTTATCAGATTCAGTACGATAAATTTTTATATAGTCCCCTTTGCCATCGTGCCAATTATAATCCGTACATTTTATGATGAAAGACTTGCATTGTTTGTCCACACTGTAATACTTCTTTTGGTAGGATTTTTTGCTCCAAATAGTTTTGAGTTTTTGTTTCTTAATTTCGTTACAGGTATAGTGGCAATATTCAGCCTGACCAACCTATACAGGCGTAGCAAGCTCTTCTTTTCAGCAGTTATTATTGTGCTTTCATATTCATTACTGTATTTTGGTATAGCTATTACGCAAGAACGAAGTATTGATACAATCAACTGGATGAACTTTGCCTGGTTTGGGGGCAATGGTCTCCTGGTTTTGACTACCTATCCCTTGCTATATATTTTTGAAAAAACCTTTGGGTTCATATCAGATGGCACATTGATGGAACTATCTGATACTAATCAGCCTTTACTGCGGAAGCTTGCAGAAGAAGCCCCGGGAACATTCCAGCATTCTATTCAGGTTGCAAATCTGGCTGAAGCTGCTGTTTATGAGATTGGGGGAAATCCATTGCTGATCAGGACCGGAGCGCTTTATCATGATATCGGCAAAATGTCAGATCCTCTTTATTTTATAGAGAATCAAACATCCGGATATAATCCTCATGACGCACTGGAATTTGAAGAAAGTGCCCAGATGATTATTTCCCATGTTACCAAGGGAGTCGAAATGGCCAAGAAGCATAATCTGCCCGAACATATTATTGATTTTATTCTTACTCATCACGGCACCACCCGTGTACAATACTTTTACAAATCATATTTGAAGAATCATCCCGGTGAAGATGTTGATTCCAGGAAATATACTTATCCCGGACCAAAACCTTTTTCAAAGGAGACTGCCATTTTGATGATGGCCGATTCAGTCGAAGCTGCATCACGAAGTCTCAAAGAGATTAGTGCTGAATCAATAAATATGCTTGTTGAGTCTATTATCGATAACCAGCTGAATGATGAACAGTTCAGCAACACAGATATAACTTTCAAAGATATAGCAAGGATCAAGGAAATTTATAAAAGTAAATTACATAATATTTATCACGCACGAGTTGCTTATCCTGAATGATTATTTACCACCTCATATCTATTACTTCAACTCCGGGATAGTCAGATTCATTGAAGGTGAAATATGAATCGGAAACCTCTATTGAATCGTCATAATCTGTTACGTTAATAGTGTACCTGTTCCCGTCTTTTCCGGCAATAACGGCAGAGTTCATGAAATAATCATCTTTATTTATAAATAATTTAACTGTATGAAAATTATGATCCCTGTCAACTGGGTTAAGGTCTATTTCATAAAGTCTTCTGTCATTACGTATAATCTCCCCCAGTAAACGATAATTGAATTCTTCATGATAAATATTGAACAACTGTGAGGGATCGGACATAAAACTACCATCCTCAACAGGATCACTTATCATGACTTCTTGTATATCGGGCATATAAGTATACATGGAATTTCCATCAAACCATGTTTCTGTTTCCATGATATTCAATTTGTAATTGTTTCCCTTTAGTATTATATTTCCGTCGTATTTTTCGCTGATATCGTCTTTAAGGCTGGTCATTGTTATGGTGAAATCTACAGAAACAGCCGTCCCCGAAGTTGTAAACTCTGAAAATTTATCAATAATATCCCTTGCCTTCTCATCCTGCTGTGCTTGTAGCATAGTTGCGATAAATACCAGGGTCATTATTATAGATCCTCTGTGCAATGTTTTTCTCATCTTAATTGTTGTTTATATAGTTTTAATGCTTGGTAAATAATAAATTACCACCTGAATGAGGAGATGTGTCTAATCGGTTCCCCTCACTTTATTATCAATGCTTATATGTTTTTGCTGTGAATGATTACATTGAATCCATTTCCTTCAATAATTGTTCCAAACTATAATCATCCTGGATCAAAACCTGCCTCGCCTTGCTTCCCTCAAAAGGTCCAACTATTCCGGCGGCTTCCAGCTGATCAATAATGCGACCGGCCCTGTTGTAACCGATTGAGAATTTCCTCTGTATAAGAGAAGTTGAACCTTGCTGATGCTGGACTACCAAACGGGCAGCTTCATCAAATATCCCATCCCTTTTCTGAAGATCTACCTCGGAAGATTCGGATCCGTTCTCTCCAACGTATTCAGGAAGATAGTGAGCTGAAGCATATCCTTTTTGTGATCCTATGAATTCTGTTATGCGGTCAATTTCGGGTGTGTCAATAAACGCGCACTGAAGCCTTATCATCTCACTTCCGGCAGTGATAAGCATATCTCCTCTTCCTATAAGCTGATTGGCTCCGGGAGTGTCAAGTATGGTTCTTGAATCCATCATAGAGGTAACCCTGAATGCTATCCGGCTTGGGAAATTGGCTTTTATTACACCAGTAATGATATTTGTCGTTGGTCGCTGGGTAGCGATCACAAGATGAATTCCTATAGCCCTTGCCAACTGAGCAAGCCGGGAAAGCGGATTCTCAATTTCTCTTCCTGCGGTCATTATCAGGTCGGCGAATTCATCAATTATAACAACTATATAAGGCAAATAGCGATGTCCTTTTTCAGGATTAAGCCGCCGGGCTATGAATTTTGTATTATATTCCTTGATGTTTCTTACATGAGCCTCCTTGAGAAGATTATACCTGTCATCCATTTCTATTGTAAGGGATTGCAGCGTATGAATTACCTTTTGAGTGTCTGTAATTATTGCATCTTCAGTATCCGGTAGTTTGGCCAGATAGTGACGTTCTATCTTTGAATATACTGTAAGTTCTACTTTTTTAGGATCAATAAGCACAAATTTCAGTTGTGCGGGATGTTTTTTATATAAAAGAGATGCGAGTATAGCATTCAGTCCGACTGATTTGCCTTGCCCCGTTGCCCCGGCTATAAGAAGATGCGGCATTCTTGTAAGATCAACCACATAAGTTTCATTCGATATTGTTTTTCCCAAAACTATAGGAAGTTCGTATCTAGCCTCCTGAAATTTAACAGAGCTTATAACTGAACGCATTGATACAATTTCGGGATTTTGATTGGGTACCTCTATGCCGATGGTACCCCGCCCGGGGATTGGCGCAATTATTCTTATACCAAGTGCCGAAAGGCTCAGGGCAATATCATCTTCCAGATTTTTTATTTTTGATATGCGTATACCGGGAGCAGGTACAATCTCGTATAAAGTGACGGTAGGGCCAATAGTGGCTGTAATTTTATCAATCTGGATCTTGTAATTAGCCAGTGTCTCTACTATTCTGTTTTTGTTGTTAATAAGTTCCTCCTTGCTGACTGATGTGTCTGAAGAATTATATGGTTCAAGCAAATTGACCGGGGGAAATTTATATGAGGAAAGATCCAGCGTAGGATCATAATCTTCGGCCTTATGAGAATTAATCAGATCATCTGAAACACTTTTTTCACTTGCGCTCTTTTCTTTAACCAAAAGCTTTATACCTCCCTCGGTGTTTTCTTCTTCTTCTCCTCCTCCTTCCTCTTCTTCATAATAACTTTCTTGTTCATCACCTTTTTTTTCCTCGACGGATATATCGTTCAATTCAAAAATCTCATTTCTGGCAGATTGTTCCGAATGCTTTGGCTTACTGGTTATATTCATTGAACCGTCACCGGCAATATTTTTCTCATCTTCTTTCCCCTTTTCTGATTTTATAGGTCTGAAGCTATGTGCCATATTATGAAATATATATGGGGAATTCCTGATTGAGAATAACAAAAATGAAAAAACCAGAATAATCAAAAGAAAGGCTGTACCGGTGGTACCAATAAATGCATTAAGCCATTCGGCCATATAATACCCGTGGGCGCCACCCGGACCGCTTCCAAGGAAGCCGCCGGCATCACCAAATATGTAGCCTAATATCAGTGATAATATGATTGCTCCTGTTATTGTTATTCTAAATGTCCTGCCAAAAGGGGCTATCCTGACCCTAATTAGTCTGAAGCCAATTAATATCAAAAGAAACGGTACGCTGAATGATGCTAAACCGAACCAATGATTTATAAAAAGCGAAGAAAACCATGCTCCGGTCTTTCCGGCCCAGTTTTCTACTCTTATATCCGGATTGGAGATTATTTTCTCCCACTCAAAGCTTTGGTCAGTTTTCCATGTGAAGAAATAGGATACAAAAGATAATAAAAGAAACAAGGCGAAAATCAGGATGAAGCTGCCAAAGGCGAGCCTGAAACGCTCATCACGGAAAAAGCTGGTGACGCGTTTTTTCCTCCCGTTGTTTTTTCTCTTGTTAACTTTTTCTGCCGTCATAATTATATGAGTGAAAATATTTATCCGTAACCATCAATAAATCTGCCCGGATTTGATGCATTTAAAATCCTGTTTACTTTGGCTGCAAAATTGCAAATTTTTATCCAAGTTCTGCTTTTTTTTTATAAATATCAAGAAACATTCTGTAAGTATAGTAAATTGAATTTTGTTGTCTGTTTTACTGTGTTTAAATTTTTTTCATCCGTCTGTGTTTATTTTCGGATAAAAAAAATTCATGTACATTTGTATTCTTTAAGTAATAATGTTAAGAGTTAGATAATGAGTAAATTAGCAGTTGTGGCTCTTGGTGGAAATGCTTTGTTACGTGGCAATCAGGCTGGTACCATAGATGAACAGGAGCAGAATACCACTGATACCCTTGAGAATCTGGTATTCCTTTTAAAAGAAGGTTATAATCTTGTCATAACCCATGGAAACGGTCCACAGGTTGGTAACATACTTATGAGAAACGATGCTGGTGAACAGAATTACGGCATCCCTCAAATGCCCCTGGATATTTGCGTTGCCGATTCTCAGGGAGGAATAGGGTATATGATAGAAAGAATGATGATCAATGTCTTGAAAAAACATGACATTAAAAGGGATATTGTAACACTTGTAACCATGGTTCAGGTTGACAAGGATGATGAGGCCTTCAACAATCCTACCAAACGGGTTGGAAAATTGTATAGTAAGGAACAGGCCGGCGCTCTGGCAAAAAGCAAAGGTTGGGAATTCAGGGAAGACTCCAGGGTAAATGATGGATGGAGAAGGGTTGTCCCTTCACCAAAACCAATAAAGATATTAAATGAGAATGTTGTTAAAACAATGGCACATGGAGGCACTATAGTTATTGCAGCCGGTGGGGGCGGAGTGCCGGTATACATTGATGAGTTAAATAATGTACGTCCTTCTGAAGCGGTTATTGATAAAGATTTAGCAGGATCACTTCTTGCTGCCAGAATAAAGGCTGATGAATTTTATATTCTCACCGATGTCCCCTATGTTTATATTAACTATAATAAACCTGATCAGAAGGCAATAGAATTCTTAAATTATGCAGATACTTTAAAATATCTTAATGAGGGTATGTTTGGCGAGGGCAGTATGGCACCAAAAATCAGGGCGTGTTTGCAATTCATTGAGAAAGGAGGTAGTAAAAGTGTGATTACTGAAGCATTCAAACTGGCCGATAAAAAATTCGGATCAAAAATCACTATGGATTATGAGGAATTATAATTGGTTTATAAATAAATATTTACCCTGAGATGGTTAGTAATTTGTTTGTTATAACTCACTTGTTAATTTTATTATTTTAAATTTTATTGTTTGTTTAATTTAAATATCTGATAACATGGCTTACAACCTAAAAAACCGTAGTTTCCTTAAATTGCTGGATTTTACTCCCAAAGAAATTAAATACCTGCTGGATCTGTCTGCCAGTCTGAAAGCTGCAAAATATTCAGGAACGGAACAACCACGCCTTACCGGGAAGAATATAGCACTGATTTTTGAAAAGACATCCACCCGCACGCGTTGTGCATTTGAGGTTGCCGCATTTGATCAGGGAGCTCATGTCACTTATCTGGGGCCTGGGGGATCTCAAATAGGCCATAAAGAATCCATGAAAGATACTGCAAGGGTTCTGGGGCGTATGTATGACGGGATTGAATACAGGGGATTTGGACAGGACATCGTAGAGGAGCTTGCCAGGTATGCCGGGGTTCCTGTCTGGAATGGCCTTACAAATGAATATCATCCTACACAGGTGCTCGCCGATTTTCTTACTATGCGGGAACATTGTAATAAGCCACTGGAAAACATTACTTTTTGTTACCTGGGAGATGCAAGAAACAATATGGGTAATTCTTTGATGGCAGGAGCTGCCAAAATGGGAATGGATTTCAGGGCTGCTGCTCCGGCAGAATGTCAGCCGGAGGAAGAATTGGTTGAAAGGTGTAAGAATATTTCAATAGAGACCGGTGCCAAAATAACCGTAACGGAAAAAGTCAAAGAAGCTGTTAAGGGAGCAGATTTTTTGTATACCGATGTCTGGGTCTCTATGGGTGAGCCTGAATCTGCCTGGGAAAAACGGATAGCCCTGCTTAAGCCATATCAGGTTAATCAACAGGTTATTGAATGGACAGGTAACACTAACGTGAAATTCCTGCATTGCCTGCCTGCTTTTCATAACCGGGAGACGAAAGTTGGAGAAGATATCTACCGGAAATTCGGCATCGAATCAATGGAAGTAACCGAAGATATCTTTGAATCGGAGCATTCAGTTGTGTTTGATCAGGCAGAGAACCGTATGCATACTATAAAGGCTGTTATGGTTGCAACTTTGGGTAATTAGCATTTTTTTTTTTTTATTCAAACATTAATTCATAACTTGTTTATGTTTTAGTTTGAATAAATATAGCCTAAAATCTCTCAGCCATGACAATTTATGTTGGGAACATCCCTTACACCATGAACGAGACCGACATTGAGCAGTTATTTGCCGAATACGGTATTGTAATATCTGTAAAGATCATTACCGATAAGTTTACTCACAGATCAAAAGGTTATGGATTTGTCGAAATGGAAGATGAAGTTAAAGGGGAGAAAGCAATTGAAAATCTTAACGGGAAAGATGTGTTGGGCCGCAATATTAAGGTAAGCCGCGCGAACCCCCGTAAAAACGGGTGAAGTATGTCAGTTGTAAAGATTATATGGGAAAGTGGAGCATCCCGGCTTATTCATATAATTACTTTTCCTTAAGAACTGATTGAATATCCTTCAATTTGCCAAAAAAGACAACTATATCACCTTCATGTAAAACAGTCTCAGATGAAGCCACTCCCTGTGGGACATTGACTTTTCTTTTTTCTCCGATAACATTTGTTTCTATTTCCGGCTTCATTACGGAAAGCAGAAGGATATTGTGATTTCGACGAAATTTTATATCACCCAGTTTCTTGCCAATATAACGCTTTGGGATAACCGCCTCTACCAGGCTGTACTCCCTTGATAACTCAAATGAATCGATTATTCCGGGAAAATCAAGTTTGTTTGCCCATCTTTCTGCTGTTTCTTCCTCAGGATGAACGATCTCGGTGATTCCCATAGCATCCAGTATTGTTTCGTGCAAAGGATTAACCGCCCGACTGATAAGTCGTTTCACATTCATCTTTTTCATAAGGGCTGTTGTCATCAGATTTGCACCTTCATCCTCACCGATACATACTATTGCAACATCAGATTCCTTTACTGGAAGATTGCTTATGGCCTGTTGATCAGAAGAATTTAAGCACATTGCATAAGTTAGTTTTCCTTTCATAGCTTCAACCTTGTCTATATCACTGTCAACGCCAAATATTTCATGGCCCATAGCAGTAAGTTTCTCAGCAAGGGAAGAACCAAAGTTTCCGAGTCCGATAATAATAAACTTCATATTTTAGTAAGGTTAATTGATTAATAAACTTTCAGATGGATACCTGTAATTAAGATGTTTAACTTTTCTTAATAATGCTACCAATATGGTTAGCATGCTGACCCTTCCAATAAACATGGTGAAAATAATCACCATTTTGCTTGGATTACCCAAATCTCCAGTTATTCCCATGCTCAAACCAACCGTGCTGTAGGCAGAAAAACATTCGAAGGCTACAGGAAGTAACTCTATCTCCGGTTCCAAACCTGTTATTAGAAAGATAGAAGATCCTGCAACAATAAATGACAATAGCATAATTGCAAATGCGCGTTTTACAGATACTTCTGAAATCTCTCTCCGGAAAACCTCGATCTTGTTTTTTCCTCTTGCAATACCAACCACATTCATAAAAGCTATCGCAAGGGAGCTTGTCTTGATTCCTCCTCCGGTTGAGCCAGGTGACGCGCCGACCCACATTAAAAATAATACCAGCAGTATTGTCGGGGGGGCAAGTGCCGATGTGTCAACAGTATTGAAGCCTGCCGTTCTTGGGGTTACCGCTCCAAAAAAAGCGGTAATAACCTTTCCTGCTTTTCCATGTTCTGCAAGGGTATTGTTATATTCAAAAATATAGAAAAAAAAGGTTCCCATAAGAATCAGCACAAGGGTAGTTATCAATACAATCCTTGAATTTATACTGATAACCCAGGGCACATGGAGTGATTCTTTCCTGAAGATCCTGTTAACGATAAGATGTTTTAAGTACTTGAGTATATTAAATACGATAGGGAAACCCAGTCCACCCAGGATGAAAAGGAAAGCAATCGTGAGGTGGAGATTGTAATTGAACCTGAAAGCACCTTCAAGAAGGCTGTCAGGCAAGGTTGAGAATCCGGCATTACAAAATCCGGACACAGCATGAAAGGCTGAAAAGAACATTTGTTCTCCGGCTGAAGTAAAAAGATTGCTGTCAAGGGTTGTAAATATTATTGAGGCTCCTGCAGCCTCAATTGCAAAGGTGAGAAGGATAATTATATTTAAGGTTCTGTAAACTTCAGCAATCTTTTCAGAATTAGTCATATCTTTTAGCAGGATTTGACTTTCGTAGGAAGCACCACCCCTGAAAAAGTAACTGAAATAACTTGTAAAGGTCATGATGCCAATGCCCCCGGTCTGAATAAGTATCATTATTATCACCTGCCCGAACCTGGTAAAGTAACTACCTGTATCAACTACGATTAGTCCTGTTACGCAGACTGCACTTGTGGAAGTGAAAAGAGCATCAATAAAACCGATTCCGGAATATGTTGCCCTGGGAAGCAAAAGCAGAAAAGTACCCAAAACAATTATTGCAAAAAAACTGACAATAAACAGTTGTGCAGGATTCAGGTAACGGTTTGCGATAGTGGATTTAATTGCTGAGACTTCCCGGAGAAAAACGAGTATTACCGTAAAATACAATAGGTATCTGTTGTGAAAAAAAGAAGAAAAGCTCCACTCTGCAAATCCTGAGAGTACTCCAAGCAAAAGTAGAAAAAACAGAGCATCGAAAAACCATACTTTAGAAATAGGGCGTTTCCTTGACAAAAAGTACCTGTAAATAGCCGAAAATACACCGGTTACTAAAGTGAAAACATAGAAACTATACAAGAAATCCTGAGTTTCAGCATCCTGATCGAACCCAAAATCATAGATTATGGAGAGTACTGCAATCAGGCTTATCCAAAAAGGAATCCGGCTAAAAAAATTCATTATTTTTATGAAATTCAGAATAATAAAGATTCAAAAAAATCTTTCTGAAGAATCACTGGTTGACATATTTTTAACTGTCAAAAAGTGTAAATCTAAATTAAAAATAGTAAACTCAATGGTATTTTTTTTATCAGTTCCTGTTTTATTTTATGGAATGGGATTTATACCCGGCTTTCTGTTTTTTGTTATAGGGTGTCAGAACCTATCATTAGCAGGAAGAATTGCAGATAGGTGATGTGGTACCAAAAGGAGAAAGACCCGGGCCATCAGGCCTGGGTCTTTTGTGGAGCTGACTGGTCTATATAATCTCTTGAAATTTAATTTGTTGCAGGAGTATTGACCCAGAATTGACCCGTTTGCTTTATTTTTGGGTCGGTGGGTACCAAGGTTCGGTTCCTAAACCGATAATTGCAGATAAACAAATATACAAAAAATACTTTTTATACGGCTATTTCCGTTTAAGTTGGCCCGATTTGTTTAGCCAGCTATTAAGCTGCCGGTTTACAAGACGAATATCTTCGATGGTATATAAAGCTTTGGGGTTAAACTTTCGAATTAGTTCTATTACCGGTTTTTGTTTCTTTCGGTTTATAATAACGTAAATAACAGCTACTTCACCTTCGCTGCCAGATGCTTTTACCTGAGTAGTGCCATATCCTTCATCACGCAGAACTTTAACCAGTCTGTCGGCTTCGGTTTTGGTTATTATTCTCACGAGTTCGTAACCCAATGCCAGTTTTTCGTCAATAATCATCCCTACATAATTACCCATTGCAAATCCACCTGCATAGGCTACATAGCATACCCAATTGTCGAGGTTTTGCATTACACGGCTGATGGCCAAAATCCAGATTAGTACTTCAAAGAAGCCAATAAATGGGGCGAGCCGTTTATAACCTTTTGAAACAAAAATTATTCGCACTGTTCCAAGCGAAACATCAAATATCCGGGCTGTAAAAATCAGCAACGGGATTATAACATAGTCGAACAGGTTAAATTCCATTCTTATAGTTTTTTATGCGTATTGTCTTTTTTCTTGGTTTTCTGCTAATACTTTCAAGGTCTCATCGTAGCCTATTTTAATCATTTCCTTTCCTTTTACTACATCAAACAGTCCATAGCTATGGAGTTTTTGAGGTTCGATGTACATGGTAAGTTTCTTTTTCTTTTCGGCTACTTTGGATGAAATACTCAACTGAAACGACCTTAATGCAGTCTGGAAAATACCGTGTGGACGACTAACCGTTCCAACAGGGTTTACATAAGCACCTATTAACCGATTTGTGTCGTTTAGAATTGGTTCGATGGGGAAATTATTGGTTATTCCACCATCAATATAGTAGTTGCCATTAATTGTATGAGGTTTAAAAACTACCGGAATGCTGCTTGAAGCAATAATTGCATCTACAATATTTCCATTATTTATGTATTCGGTTTGACCAGTGCAATAATTGGTAACTGTAATCCAAAGAGGCTTTTTCAATTGGTCAAACTTTTTACTTCTTAAATTCTTTTTAAGAGTTTGCTTTAAGCCTGTCATTTACATGAACCCGGATTTCGGTGTGCTAAACTTTATAAACTCCATCATTTTCTTATTGCCCAACATCTCCTCAACGTCTTCGGTAGCATATCCATCACAATAAAATGCACCAATAATTGAGCCTGCACTAACTCCTGAAACTATATTGGGTTCTATACCCCATTCGTGCAAAGCTTTAAGTACTCCAATGTGGGCGTAGCCTCTTGCTACGCCCCCGCTTAGTACCAATCCGGTTTCATATTTTCTTACCACATCCATAGCCCTGCATTTTTATAGTAAAAACGACAACTTTCTTTTCAACTGGGTATTTACTTCCCTAATAATGGCTTCTACCGCGGTCTCTG
>CAZFOO010000019.1:23809-49837 GCA_964520585.1 uncultured Bacteroidales bacterium | reverse complement strand
TATTCATACCTCAGCGACTCAACAGGGTTCCTTCTGGCTGCCCGTAAAGTCTGCCAGATAGTTACAACAGTTTGTAAGATAAGTACGATGACGATCCCCTGCAAAAACTGCCACCAGGTCACGGGAGCCTTTACGGCAAAATTCTGCAACCATCTTTCCAGCAAATAATAGCTAACCGGAATGGCAATTACCGAAGCTATGGCAATCCATTTAAGAGATCCGGAGTAGAGAATAGCCAGCATTTTTGATGTTGAACCGCCAAGAACCTTGCGGATTCCTATCTCTTTGGTACGTCTGGATATACTATGTGAAATCAGCATGAAAATTCCCATCATCACCACGATAACCGCAATGATTGCACCTATACGGATAAGCTTTCCAAGTCTTTCCTCTTCTGCATAATAATTCCGGTAAATATCGGCGGTATTCTGTGTACTGAATATATAACCTTCATCAAACGATCTTAACGTCTGTTCAATCTTTTCCATAGCCGTCCGGTAGTCCGCGTGTGCTGCCAGGCGCACCGAAATATTATTAAAGTCCCCTGAATATGCCGTAAATACCAGGGGCTGAATTTCATTTGCAGCAGAAGAATAATGAAAATCTTTTACCACACCGATAACTTCCAGAGGATTATCAAACATGACTACCGTTCTTCCGACTGCCGAAGTAAGGCCGAGCATTCGTTCCGCTGACTCATTTAATATTACGGATTGCCGGTCAGTTGCCAGTTCAGGGTCGAAAAAACGGCCTTCCTTTAATTCCGGTTCAAGTAAACGGCACAAACCTGGCTGAACACGGTATTCATTAATACTCAGAATATTATCTGAAGGGTTTTCCTGTAGCCTGATTCCCTGTCCACTGGTACCTCCGCCAATAGTGTGCGATGAGGCTGCAGCACCTTCCACTTCAGGTATATTGAGCAGTTGATCGCGAATTTCCTGGTATTGCCTTTTCATGTTATCATTCAAATTGTAGATATTGACAAGTCCATCCGGGTTAAACCCTGGCGGCAGGTTTTGCAGGTACTGGATCTGGTTATTGATACCAAACAGGTAAGTGAGCAATACCAGGGTAATTATCAACTGCATCCCTCCGGCAAGATTCATAACCACTTTTTTACGCCCTGCCTTCACATCCTGCTGTTTTAAGATAGCAGCAGGTTTTAACTTACTGAGAAACAACGCCGGATAACTCCCCGAGAGAATAACCGTTATGACAAATATTCCTGTGAGTGTACCAATAAGTATTGGGGACTGAAATATATCTTCCGGAAAACTGCGCCTCATGATGTCACCAAATTGTGGCAAAAGGAGAGTGGCAAGTACCAGTCCGATACCAAATGATATTGCCACGATGAATGTTGTCTCTGAAAAAAATTGTATTATAATGTCAGTTCTCCTGGCACCGTTTACCTTTCTTATACCTATCTCTTTGGCACGCTGTTCTCCTTCAATAACAAACAGGTTGACAAAATTTGTCAATGCCAGGAACATCACCAGAAATGCAATGGCTCCCACCAGCATAACGGTATTTATACTTCCGCGCGGACCTAAGTCATAGGATGCCTTCGAAAAGAGATGTAGCTTCGTCAGCAGTTCAGTTTCGGATGAGAAGTCAAAATTAAAACTACTGAACCTCTCTGTCAGCAATACAATGTTTTCTTCACAAATCGCATTCCCTACAGTCAGGGGATCTGCATTGGGATCATAAAGGTAATATGTAAAAAATTCCAGTCCCCCAAGCTGTTGAAGATAATCCAGACCACTCATTGGTATGAGCAGATCAAAGGAAAAGTGTGTATTCTCAGGAACATCATCGGTTACGGCCGATACAGTGTAGCTTTTGTTCTCAATCTCCAGTATCTGACCCACCGCCGGATTATCACCAAAAATTTTGTAAGCCAGATTCCTGGTTAAAACTACCGCACCCGGATCATGCAACGCATATTCAGCGGACCCCTCAATTACATTGAAATCAAAAACCGTGAAGAAAGTCGAATCGACATATAAAAGATTATTATGGGCATACCGGTTATTACCGGAAATGATTTCTGTATTCCAGCCTCTGTATATCTGTACGGCTGACTCGATACCCGGCACTTTTTTTGGTATCTCGGTAAAAGCCGGTCGCAAATTGATAGGCTCAACCGATTCTTCTCCTCCCTCAATCCAGATGGTATGCAGACGGTATATGTTATCAGCATTTGAAAAATGCCGGTCGTAACTCCATTCATGCAATATGAAGGTCGCCAGCAGGATAGTTGTCGCCAGACCGATGGATAAACCGAAAACATTTGTTGCAAGTGCCGCCTTGTTCCTTCCGGCTAACTGAATCAGGTTAATGATTTTTCGTATCATAGCTCATAAAACTATTTAATTGCTTATTCGTATCTCAATGCCTCCACCGGATTTCTGGCAGAAGCTTTCCAGGTCTGCCATCCGGTAGAAACCAACGTAATAATAAGGATTATCAATGCTGAATAAAATAGTATAATTGGCTGAAAAGGAAGTTTATACACTCCCGGAAATGCATTATAGACCATCCAGTAAGCGGGCCAGGCGATAATCAGCGATATAGTCAGGATTACAAAGAACTCCCTGTTCAGGAGGATAAAAATACTCACGACCGAACTCCCGTTGATCCTGCGAATACCAATCTCTTTAGTCCGTCTGGCAGTACTGAAGAAAACCAGTCCTATCAGCCCTGTAATGGCAAGAAAAATATTAAACACGGTAAAAAAAAGCACCGACTTTTTAATAGTCTGGTATCCTTTGTATGCATTTTCATTGACAAATGCTGATTCAAGATCACCGATATCAAACGGATCATCAGGAAATTCCCTGACAAATGCATCGGTCAGCAATTCAATTGCTTCATCCCTGTAACCTGGCATGATTCTGAATGCACAGACCCAGTCTCCCGACATTTCGCCAGGAGCAAGTTTCAATACGACCGGATCAAGTGGATTATGAATATCCATCACATGATAATCACGGACTACACCGATGACGGTATAACGGTTATCATCCAGCCTTTTACCCACAGGGGCATCCCACCCGAAATAGCGGACTGCCGTTTCATTTATAATACAGGCCTGACCGGTGTCTGATGGATGATCCCGCGAGAAATCCCTGCCCTCAACCAGCTCCATCTCCATATTACTGATAAAATCATATGTCACCAGGTTTGGCCTGTAAAAGACCATTTCATCAGAATTTCCCCCTTCCCAGGATATATTGCCCCCACTAAAATTTATAAATGGAAGATTACGTGACATTGAAGCGTTTATTATAGAAGGTTCTTTTAACAACCGGCTGCGGAAATCTTCAAAATAACTGCCGGATACTGATGAGGTAATCTGTACATAGATCAAATTATCCCTGCGGAACCCGATATCCTTTTCGGAAATGTGGTTAACATGGCTGAAAAAGAAAAGGCTAAGGCATATCAAAAATACTGATATTGCAAACTGAAATAATAAAAGTGTTTTCCGCAATTTAATTTTGTCGCTGCCTGATCTGAAATTCCCCTTAAACAGATTGACAATACTGTTTGATGACATGAAAAACGCAGGGTAAATACCCGCCAGCAAGCCGATAAGAACAGAACTTCCTGTCAGCAAACCCCAAAACCACAAATCGCCTCTAAAATCGAGACTTATCCCGGTATTCATAATATTGTTAAAATATGGAAGCAGGAAGGTGACTATATAGACTGAGATTGCAACCGCAATAACAGATAATAATACCGTCTCACTTAAAAACTGAATTACCAGACGTGATCTCTTGCTGCCGCTCATCTTTTTAATAGCGATCTCTTTACCCCGGGTTGATGCATTTGCCATTGATAAATTAACATAGTTAAATGCCGACATCAAAAGAATGAACAAACCGATAAGCCCGAAAAGCCATAATACTACAGAATAATCAGGTGCATTGTAATAACGCATTTTTGAAAGGGGACTTAAACGGAGAGTTTCTGATTCCATCCCTTCAAATTCATTCAATAGATCTTTTATGTTTTCCTCAGCAATAAGCGGATCGGAATCGTCTCTTAGGAGTCCGAAGGTTGTCCCGTTTAACGAACCTGTCTGATTACGGGTAATCCCTTCTGTCCGCTCAAGAGTAGAAAATGAAATAATATACTCAGGGCGAACCGAAGTGTTAAGCGGCAGGTCAGCATAAACACCTGCAACTTTCAGTTCAGTCTTTTTATCAAGTGAAATACTCCGGCCGGCAGGCTTATCATCTCCAAATAATTTGGCTGCAAGAGTTTCGGACAGGAGTATAGAATATGGTTCTCTGAAATCCTCGGACTGATAATTCCCGGCAAACCTATATGTAAATACTTCGAAGTAGTTATGATCAGCATAGAGGCCCTGCTTCGTTTTAAATTGCTCACCGGGTGAAACTGACAGAAACCGGCCTTCAACCTCATGAATTAATGCAATCTTTTCAAAATAAGGAAATTCTTCAAGAAGTGAGGCAGTAATCAAAGGAGTATATGCAGTAATATTATTTGCCCCAACTGTATATGCCGACCTCCCCCTGTCCCTCTGCACTACATAGATATTGTCATAATTCTCATTGGATTTGTCCCAGCTGGTCTCATAACAAATCATAAGGCCGATTAGGATATAAGCAACAAACCCAAGTGAAAGTCCAAAAACACATACAAAGGATGTGAATTTATATTTCAGAAGATTACGCACAGATATTCTGAAAATTATACTATTCATTTAATTTTAAATTTTCTGGCTAACACAATATCTATATAATAATCTGTTTTTCTGCCATCTCCCTTTTCATGTTTTCTGTAACAATTTTGCCGTCAAACAGATTTACTATTCGATGGGCAAAGTCAGAATCATGCAGAGAGTGGGTAACCATAATTATCGTGGTACCCTCTTTGTTGAGTTCGGTAAGCAGGTTCATCACCTCCAGTCCGTTCTTTGAATCAAGATTACCGGTTGGCTCATCTGCCAGGATAAGTTTGGGACCGGTTACGACAGCCCGTGCTATGGCAACCCTTTGTTGCTGTCCTCCCGATAATTGCTGGGGATAATGATTTCTCCTGTGGCTTATTTTCATCCGGTCCAAAATATGTTTAACCATCTCCTTCCTTTTCTGCCTGGTAATTCTCAGATATACGAGCGGGAGTTCAACATTTTCCTGCACGTTTATCTCATCAATCAGGTTGAAACTTTGAAAAACAAATCCGATATTACCCTTACGCAAATCAGTCCTCGCACTCTCACTTAAATGGCCTACTTCCGTTCCGTCGAAAAAGTACTCTCCGGATGTGGGATTATCAAGCATGCCAATAATGTTGAGAAGCGTTGATTTGCCGCAACCGGAAGGCCCCATAACGGCAACAAACTCGCCTTTCTCTACTGTAAGGTTAACCTGGTTTAATGCCAGAGTTTCAACCTCATCTGTTCGGAAAATTTTGTCCAGGGTGATAGTATTAATCATCAGGATTGATTTATTGGTGAAATTTAATTATTTAAGCTTATATCAATTAAGATGCCATAATAACTTTATCTTTCATTAGCAGTACATTAACAAATACACTAATAAGAGACCTGTAAAATATTTTTACATAAAAGTGACAATTTTTTAAACACATTTTATTTTTGAACCGGCAGTCAAATATTATTTGGAACCAGGGTGGATTTATTTTCATGCGTATGTGTTTAATTTGACTTCGTCGATTTCTCATGCAAAATCTTGTTTTTTGTTAAGTTTTCAGCTGATGAGAAATTCATGTATATTTGAATAGATATTTTAAACAGTCTGATTATAATATAAAATGTCCAAGGGAAACATACTGGTTATCGATGATAATAAAAATGTATTGATGGCACTGGAAATGCTGCTTTCTGCTGAATATGAAAAAGTAAAATGCATTTCCAATCCAAACCTCATTACTTCTGAATTACAGTTAAACCAATACGACCTGGTATTACTGGATATGAATTTCAAATCCGGCATAAACACTGGGAATGAAGGGATTTACTGGTTACAAAGAGTCAAAGATGATCACCCCGATATTTCTGTTGTAATGATAACCGCCTATGGTGATGTTGAACTGGCCGTTAAGGCCCTGAAAGGAGGAGCTACAGATTTTGTATTGAAGCCATGGGATAATGCAAAACTTATTGCCACAATCAGATCAGCTGTTCAGTTGAGTTTATCCAAAAGAAAGATTCAGGATCTCAGTCAGAAACAAAAAGATTTAAAGATCAGTCTCAGCAGAAATGACAAAGAAATCATCGGCACCTCCCCGGAGATTATGAGTGTACTCAAAACAGTTGAAAAGGTCGCCAAAACAAATACCAATATATTGATTACCGGGGAAAATGGAACCGGGAAAGAACTTATTGCACGTAAAATCCACCACCTTTCAACACGCAACCAGGAACTGATGGTTACGGTAGATATGGGCGCATTGAGTGAAAGCCTGTTTGAAAGTGAATTGTTCGGCCATGTAAAGGGTGCTTTCACCGATGCACATGAAGACCGCACCGGCAAATTTGAACTTGCCAGTATGGGAACACTGTTTTTGGATGAGATTGCTAACCTTCCCCTGAGCCTTCAGGTCAAACTGCTTGCTGCACTGCAAAACAGGGAGATCATAAAAGTGGGCTCCAACAGGCCGGTACCGGTTGATATCCGGCTTGTAAGTGCAACAAACAGGAATATTCATGAAATGGTAGACAGAGGCCTTTTCAGGCAAGACTTACTTTACAGGTTAAATACCATTCAGATAGAAGTACCCCCGCTTCGATCACGAAAGAAAGACATCCCGGTCCTGGTCAGGCATTTTCTGAAAAAATACTCGGATAAATATCAGAAAATACCACTGGAGATTACTGAAAATGCATGGGCGAAACTTCTAAAATACCACTGGCCAGGAAATGTGAGAGAGCTCGAACACACTATCGAAAAGGCAGTTATCCTGAGTGAGTCAGGGAAACTTACGGTAAGTGATTTTTTTTCAGGATCAACCGGAGAAATCAAGCCAGATACCGCATTGCTTAAACTTGATGAGATGGAAGAAAAAATGATCTCACTGGCTATTAAAAAAAATTCGGGAAATATTAAAGCTGCCGCCAGCCAATTAGGTATTACAAGGCAAACCCTTTACAACAAAATGAAGAAATATAAATTAGAATGACAAGATCCTACCAATTAAATATTATTGCCAGGATCATGTTGATAGTACTGGTGAGTATTGCCGGGGGATGGTATTTAAGTGCAGGTAAATCCCTCTATAATGTTATATTCTTTGTTATAATATTGACCTTACAAATAATTAACCTGATCTTTTACGTCAACAGGATAAATAAAAAGATAAACTATTTCTTCGAATCGGTAAAAAACGAAGATTACAGTCTGGTATTTCCTGAACATAAAGAAGACAAAACATTATATAAGCTTAGCCGGAACCTCCGGGCTATAAACGAGCTGATACAAAATATTCAAATTGAAAACCGGAGTCAGGAACAATATTTCGGTGCGATGATAGAGCATGTTGATACAGGTATTTTCTCACTTACCAAGGATGGATTTGTAATACATGCCAATAGCAGCCTCAAAAAAATACTCGGGTTAAAACAATTCACCCACCTCAGGCAACTGGAAAAAATAGACGGGAAGCTTGCAGGGGCAATCAGCAATCCAAAACAACACGACGAAAAACTGATCACCTTTAAAGGGAAAAAAGGAGTAATAACGCTTATGATAAAAGCCAGCACTTTTAAAAGCAAAGGCCAGATTCTTACTCTTATATCACTGCAGGATATTAAGAAGGAACTTGATGAGAAAGAGCTTGATTCCTGGCTGAAGCTTATAAGGGTATTGACCCACGAGATCATGAATTCAATTGCACCGGTAACGTCTCTTTCAGAAAATTTGTACAATTATTACACAAAGAAAGAAGAAGCTATCTCTGTTGAAGATGTAGATGAAAAATTGATAACCATGACCATAAAGGGACTAAAAGTTATTCAGGAGCAGGGTCTGGGTTTAACACGTTTTGTTGAATCATACAGAGAGCTCACAAGGCTTCCTGAGCCCAGAAAAAATATGGTCACGATCAGTCATCTTTTAGAGAAAACCGTTATGTTGTGCAAATCATATTTGCCATGTAAGGGCATTAAAATCTCATGGGGAGCGGATGACAATGATCTGCAGGTTTATGTTGATGAAAATCAGATATCCCAGGTCCTGATAAATCTATTGAAAAATTCGGCAGAAGCACTGCATGATGCACCTGCTCCGGAGATCAGATTGCACAGCAGAATTAATGCAGCAGGACAGGCAGAAATTGAAATAACCGATAACGGACCAGGCATTTCACCTGAACTGACTGATGAGATTTTCGTTCCTTTCTTTACTACCAGGGAAAACGGAAGCGGGATCGGATTAAGCCTTTCACGCCAGATCATGAGGTTGCATGGCGGCAGCCTCAAAGTACACTCTATCCCGGACAAGGAAACAACTTTTACGTTGGTCTTTAATTAAATCACAGGGTATAATAAATGAATAATCCTTCTCTATTTTTCTACTGTAAAAACAAGAAGCCAGAATTTTATCAAAATATAGCAACCAAAAATTTAATTTACAGAAGAACAAAGCGAACACCATCGAACTATAACATATTGTTAAATAGATTATTAATTTTAACTTTACAAGAATGCAAACACATGGGCGCTTATTGATATTCAGCTTCATTTTATGCACAGCTTTAGTTTCTCATACTCCTGCAGATAGATCCTCAGTATCTGATCCATCCGGAGAAACTTTAAAAGTACTTCTTTTTACCGGTGGTCATGGCTTTGACCGCGGGAGCTTCTATAATATGGTTTTTTCATTGAATAACTTCAGGATTGACACAATTTCACAGCCCAAAGCCAACAAAGCCCTTCTTTCAGATTCCATCGGAAAATATGATGTTATAGTATTCTACGATATGTGGCAGGATATATCTTCCCGGGAAAAAGCTGCATTTCTGAAACTGACCGAAAGAGGTACCGGACTGGTTTTTCTGCATCACTCACTGGTGTCTTATCAACAGTGGAATGAATTTACAGAAATCCGGGGTGGAAAATACAATGAGAGGAATTACGGTTATCCCCCGGAAGAGCTTTCCGGATATAAACACGATATAACAATGGAGGTCGAAGTAGAAGACCCGTCCCATCCGGTAACCCAGAGCTTAAAGGATTTTCAAATAGATGATGAGGGATACAGCAACATCAAAGTCCTGTCCCGGGTAACTCCCCTGTTGACTACAGATCACCCCGATTGTGCGGATACTATTGGCTGGACAAACAGATACAATAACTCAAAAGTAGTCTATATACTTTTGGGTCATGATGATAATGCCTGGTCAAATAAAAATTTTAGAATAATTGTAACCAATGCAATTGCATGGACAGGAAAAAATTAACCAAACAACTGTTTTAAATTACAGAAAACTCTAAACAACAATAAATCATGCAGGCTGTTATTCTCCTGTAAGATAAAGAAAGACCAGTAACTATTTATTATTTCAGCCGGCTATAAGATCCGGGAGAATCAGGTCAAAATGACTAACAATATAAGAATGAGTATCAGGGCTCCAACACTAAGATAGATACCATCTGCTTTGCGCATCTGTTCCCTGATATCTCTCAGTTCATTTTTCAAATCTTTCTTTTCCTCGCCGGTCAGATCCGATTTATTCATGTCGCGTATTTCTTCAATACGCATTTCCAACAGCTTTATTTCTTCCTCAGATAATATATCTTCTTCTGCTTCAATAGCACCAGCTTTATCTGATTCAGCTAACTTATCGTCCTTGATTTCAATAACAGCATTATTATCTGATCCGGACTCTGAACCGGTTGCAAACACATCCGGGAAAATAAATGCAATAATCATTACCCCTGCAAGAAATATACTTTTTTTCATCTGTTTTTGTTTTAAATTATTAAAAATGATCATTATCAGTAAAGTTAAAAAAGTAAACTGACAAAACCAAGAGATCATTTCAGTTCATTATCCCTAAAGGATCCAGCTGATTGAATGAATTCAGGTTTAATACAAAGCGGATCCTGTCTTTGACCGGCCCCCTTATTGATCCTATATTTTCAGATACCAGTAATGGAAAATAAATTTCAAAAAAGTCCCATATCCCTGCCTTCACACCTGCCTCATAGAAAAATGATGAATTCAAATTATTTCCCGGGCTATTTCCGTCCACTAAAATATTCGCAAATGGTTTCAAGGGAATCCAGCCGGCCCTGCCAGGTAGAGAGCTGGTCATGGTTAAGGAAATAAGCCGGTCACTGTATCCAAGTGATGAATTAACCGGCGATACCAGTCCCCCCTCCTGAAGAGTCATCTGCCTGGAAAAAAAGGTCTCCGAAAACCTGCTAAACCGGTCAGGATATGTTCCGCCATAAAGGTAATTTTCACGTCCACTCCTCCCGCCGGCTGCAAGAGAATGGAATGGAGCCATGGAGTTATTTTTCATCATGGCTCCTGCAAACAGCCGGATATCAAGACCATTATCCTCACCCGAATAACTATACCGGTAATTAACCTCAGCGGATACTTTTTGATAAGACTCATGTATTTCAGTAAATACCAGCAGGTTGAAAGGATTGACTAACCTTTTGTTTTCCAACTCAAATCCAATATGCAAAAAAGAGGTCATACTTGTCATCTTCGAAAGTGTTATCGCATAAAGATCTGATGCAGAAATGTAATGTCCATATATCCTCTGCAAGATATTATTCCGGTTATTTACTGGTCTTAAATGAATATCCAGTCCGCCCTTCACTTTATGATAATTCTGATCGCCCGGTGCACCAAATCGTGTTCCTTCAAGGGTTATCGTTGCTAATCTAAAAAAACTACCGGAAGGCGTAATATTGAGCAGAAGTTGCCCGGATCCGGCAATAGCATTATTTTTTACTGAATAGAAAGGTGAGATAAAGTACTCAACCGGTTTGGGCAATGGAAAGCCGTTATGCAAAGCAATTCCGGGCATAAATCCACTTTCCCTTGTCCAGTTGATCAAAGGAAGATAAACAATAGTCCGGTGACCCGGATCATCAATATTAAATAAGAACCGGGACTTAACAGGAGTTAGTCTGCGAAATATACCTGAGGTCCGGATAGTATTATTGGTCCGGTATATCTCAGGCATTACACCTCCAGGATCTATTGTAATATTTGAATAATTTCCTGGTGGTAAATCAATCCATTTCCGTCCTTCAAATCCATCCACCCACGTTTCATAAATAACAGAATCACCTTTCATACCGGCAAGTACCAGTGGAGATACAAGATCAGCATTATTTTCGACAAGTACCTGGTGGTTATCTTGGCGCACTATCTTATAATCCAGCTTTTTGGTTGTACAGAAGTAATCATTAAAAAACCAGCTTAAATTTTTCTTTGTACCGGACTCAAATACAGATTGCAGATCCCCGGGTTGAGTATGCCGGTATTTATATTCCTTATACCAGGACTGCATCAGAGAATCAAAAAGAGAATCACCCAGATAAGCCCTTAAATAATCAAATCCTATGGTAGCTTTATAATTATAAATATCCGCATCCCCTGCCCTGTAATAATAACTTCCCGGCAGGTCCATTGGCTTTTCAAGATTCCGGCGGACTTTACCAAGCCACCGGAGTTCATATATTCTCTCCATCGGAATAGTGTCAACATCCATCAATTCTGCAAGCCGTCTGCTGCTAAGATATGTCTCCCAAAGCTGCCTGACCGGGTACCTCTCATTCAGATAACTTGAAGTATAGGTCCCTGTCATACCTTTCTCAATAAAATGGCCGGTGTACCGGTTGGTTCCCGTTGCAACCCGGATCCAGTTTGCCGCTATTCCATCTGCAACTGTTTCATTAAAAGACCTGAAATCAGTTTCGAAACCAATCACCGAAATACCTGGATATCCTTGACCGGGCCCTGCTCCCAGGGTACTCTGCACAGCAGTAAAAGTATCATAAGGATAATCGCCTATGTTTTCTAAAAAATAAAGCAAGGAACTATTCACATATTCGGTTGCATTTATCCAGAGCCTTGCCTGGAGATTGGTAAACATGATCCATGTGGTAACTTCCCTGCCGGATTGAGGTAGTATAACCCTGCCCTTCATTACATTGAACCGTTTATCGGCAAACCATGCAAATCCGGGAGTATTATAGCTGGTAAACCGAATGTTTTTCACTTCAGGTGAAGACCTGGGAAACCTGGTCCCCCCAAAGTAATAAGTTCTTTTCCATGTAGTATCCGCAGCCAGCTTATTGAGCCATCTTATCTCATCCTCGCTCTGCAAATTACCTGTAGCACCTACAACATAATTTCCGGGTAGAGAAATGGTTACATCAAAGCTGCCAAATACCGATGGAGTGGAGGGTATATCAAGCCATGGCATTGGATGCCAGCCGGACTTGTCATACAGGGCTGGTTGAGGATACCAGTGAGTGATCTGGTATGATTCTCCGATATGTCCCAGTTGCGAAACCTCTCCATCCGGAATTTTTACCCGGAAAGGGGTGGTTATGTATATGGTATCTTCCGGCATTACTGGTTCATTAAGGGAAATCCGGCAGACATCAGGACTGCGAGACAGGAGCTTCCATGTAACGGGTTGACCGTCAATTCTAAAGTCCAGTGAGTCAATATATCCCCTCAAATCCGGATCCTCAAAAAGCCGCTGTCTTCCTTCAGAATTTAATAACTGTTGTGCCAGTCCGGTATCATTGTCCGACCAGGCATTTGGCCAAAGATTAAAAAATAAAAACCCCAGGGTATCGGGTGAATTATTA
Organism: uncultured Bacteroidales bacterium; assembly: GCA_964520585.1. Lineage (GTDB taxonomy): Bacteria > Bacteroidota > Bacteroidia > Bacteroidales > PUMT01 > PXAP01. Next base: position 36,990 of record CAZFOO010000019.1, on the reverse strand, counting down.
ATATACTGAATCCGTTGAAAGGCTGATAATTCATGCCTTGTATCATCAAGGGTGACATAGATCTCAAAATTAATTTCCTGCTGAAAATCCTGCGCTTCTCCTTCAGAAGAAAAAATAATAGACAACAGGCATAAAAAAAATAACTGCCTCATAATAAATTCTAACAAAACACTGCTCTGAAAAATACTCAATATGAAAAGTACTGATCTGTAAAGTACTCAGTCTGAAAATTACTCAAAATATTTTAGTTTCTATTCGCTGACTCTACTATTTTATAAAATGCAGGTTTGGGTTGCCATTCACGATCAAAAAGCAGTGGGTGATTGGTACGTCCCCTGACGGGAAAATTATTTTTCCATGAGTCCCCATCAGTTACCCCCCAAAAGGATACCCTGGTTATCAGATTCTTATGTTTAAGAAATAACTCGAATATCTCTTTGTAGCGTTCAGCCAATTCCTGCTGAACATCTTCAGGCAACCTGTCTGTATAGGGATCCAATCCTTCCTCCATTTCGGCAACCCTGGAAATATCTGCACCCTGATAATTCCAGGCTGCAGGTAATACATCTATGTCAAGTTCTGTAACCATCACATCGATTTCCATCTCTGCAAATTCTAAGATTGTCCTCTCAATTTCTTCAACTGATGGTTGTGAAAGATGCCAGTGCCCCTGGGTACCGATGCCTGTAACAGGCGCACCATTGTCCAGCAGATATTTAATCAATCTCACCGCCCCGGCACGTTTGGACGGATTTTCCAGGGAATAGTCATTATAATAAAGTTCTGCATCCGGATCAGCTTCATGGGCATACTCGAATGCCTTAATAAGATAATCTTTCCCAATAATATTGTACCAGTGAGATTCCCTTAAAGAGCCGTCCTCATTTAAAGCTTCGTTAACAACATCCCATGCCTGAAAACGCCCCTTATACCTTCCTACGACTGTATGAATATGATCGCGCATCCTCTCAAGAAGTGCTTCCCGATCAAGAAAATTACCATGACTATCAAGAAATACCCAATCAGGAACCTGGCTATGCCAGATAAGGGTATGACCAACCATAAACATCCCATTTTCCTCACCAAACTCAACAAAACGGTCTGCCGGTTCAAAATTATATTCCCCTGGTTTTGGATGGATTAATGACCACTTTGTAATGTTTTCAGGGGTAATTGCATTGTAATGGGCCTTGATAAGACCTATGCCATTTACATCGGCACCAAATATTTGCCTTCGATTCAGGGCAGTACCTGTCATAAAAGCATCTTCGAATGCTCCTTTAAGTGTCGGGACTAACTCATCGTCAGCATTTCTTATGCCAGCAAAAAATATGACCGGCATAGTGAAAAGGAATATTATTAACCATGAATTCCGAACCATTCTGCAATTTTTTTTTTACTAAAATAATAATCGTACTTAATATTCTTATTCTGCTAAAGCAATATATTAGTATTCAATGTTTCTTTCTTATGAAACCCTCATGTTAATTCTTAACACAAAATAAGATGAATTTCACATCTGGCTAATATTGCAAGATGAACTATTTATTGCATGTAGAATCGACCAAATGTCAATTTCACATCTGATAAATACAGATAAGAGCGCTTAATAGAACATGTGAAATTCATGTTATCCTATCTGTAAAAAATTCCAACTCACTGAACTTGCGTAAATATAATAAAATTAACAGGCACAATTGATTACCGTTTCTCATTAAATGGATACACGGCAGGCTTTTTTTCTTTTATATAACAGTTAATTTTGACTTTTAAATAAAAGTGTTATAATTTACATTTTTAATTCAAAATCTGATAAAATGCAAAAAAGATTTTTACTCCTGATCACCGGATTATTGATTATTTCCGGGTTATATGCAAATGAAACACGTCTTCTCAGACAACCTGCCGTAAGTAATAACCATATTGCCTTTGCTTATGCTGGTAATATATGGATAACCGGACTGGATGGCGGAGAAGCCAGGAGGCTGACCAGCTTTCAGGGAATCGAGTCTTATCCGAAATTTTCTCCTGACGGAAAATGGATAGCCTTCAGTGCCCAGTTTGCAGGAAGCACAGACGTATATGCAATAAATATTGAGAGCGGTGAGATGAGAAGACTTACCTGGCATCCCGGCGCCGATATTGTCAGGGGATGGAGTCCAGAGGGAAAGGTAATTTTCACTTCCTCAAGAAAAAGTGCCCCGGCAGGGTATCCGAAGTTCTTTGCAGTGGGATTTGATGATGGTCTTCCCGTACAGCTGGATATACCGAGAGGCTACAGGGGGGAATATTCACCTGACGGCCGTTATTTTGCCTATGAACTGGTCAGACCTTCGGATGAGGAATGGAGAAATTACAGGGGAGGACAAAACCGGCCCATCTGGGTGCTTAATATGGAAGATCACTCATTAACTGAACTGCCCCAGGAAGATAATGCCCGGAACCATTATCCCGTATGGTCAGGCAATACGGTATATTTTCTGTCGGACCGGGATTATACTATGAATCTTTACAGTTATAACATGGAGAGTTCCGAACTCCGGCAACTTACTTTTTATTCCGAATATGATATCAAATATCTGAGCTCCGGCGGGGGACTCCTGGTTTACGAATATGCCGGCGACATATACAAGTATGATACTGAAATGCAGAAACCTGAAAGACTCTCTATAAGTGCCAGGGGAGATTTTCCCTGGGCTATGGCCGGTTGGAAGGATGTAAGTAATTACATTGCAAACGGCACTCTTTCTCCGACCGGTGTAAGAGCTGTGTTTGGAGCAAGGGGCGATATTTTTACTGTTCCGGTGGACAAAGGCGACTGGCGGAATATTACAAACTCAGCAGGGTCAAGGGAAAGGGATCCGGTCTGGTCTCCTTCCGGAGAACATATTGCTTGGTTCTCAGACAGATCCGGGGAGTACAGATTGATGATCGGCACCCAGGACGGCCTCGAAGAACCCAGGGAAATTGAACTTCCGGAACCAAATTTCAATTATACCCCTGCCTGGTCGCCTGATTCAAAATATATTTTTTACACAGATACCAATCTTAAACTCTGGCTTGTTGAAATTGAATCTGGGAATGTGAGACTGGTTGACCAGGACAGTTCCATCCATCCCCAGAGGACAATGGATCCGGTATGGTCACCCGATTCAAAATGGATTGCTTATGCAAAAAGGCTTCCCAATCAGTTTCACGCCATTAAGGCCTATTCTCTTGAAAATGATGAAATACTGCAACTTACAGATGGCATGTCTGACGCCATTTCCCCGGCATGGGATGCTGGCGGTAAATACCTTTACCTCCTGGCAAGTACCAATTTCGGACTGAATACAGGGTGGCTGGATATGAGCTCTTATGACCGGCCTGTTGAGAGGGAAATTTACCTGATAGTCCTCGATAGTGAAGAGCCCTCACCCCTTCTTCCTGAAAGTGATGAGGAAAAAACTGACGAGGACAATAACAATAGCAATGGAAATAACAATGATGATGGAGATGATGATGGAGATGAGGATGGAGATGAGGATGGGGAGAATGGAGAGAATGGAGATGTGGTTGTTAATATAGATCCCGAAGGAATTGACCAGCGTATATTGTCAATTGATGTACCATCTGGAAATTATGGTAACCTGACATCTGCCGGCAAGGGAATGATCTTTTACACGGAGTCTGTTTCAGGCCGGAGTGGACCGGTACTTCACAGATATAATCTTGACAAGCGTGAAGCAACCAGCTATCTTACACCTGTACAGTATTACAGCATTTCTTCCGACGGGAACAAGCTTTTATATCGTTCCGGCAGCCAGTGGGGCATTGTTGACACTAAAGGGAGTCCCTCTGTTGGTGACGGGCAGATAAAAACCGGCAACATCGAGTCAAGGATTGAACCGGCAGAAGAGTGGCAGCAAATATTCAGGGAGGCCTGGCGGATATACAGGGACTATCTGTATGTAGAAAATCATCACGGAGCCGACTGGGATGAAATTTACGATAAATATCAGCCTTTTGTAGAGCATATCAAGCACCGCAGCGACCTGAATTACCTCCTGGACGTGATGGGTGGTGAGGCATCGGTAGGTCATTCATTCGTGGGAGGAGGTGATATGCCCGATGTGCCGTCTGCATCAACTGGATTATTGGGTGCAGACCTGGAGATTGCCAACGGAAGGTACAGGATAAGCAAAATATTTACCGGAGAAAACTGGAACCCTGACCTGAGAGCTCCCCTCAGCGCACCGGGAGTTAAAGTCTCCGAAGGCAACTACATCATAGCAATTGACGGGAAAGACCTTTCACCTGCCATTAATCCCTACAGTCTTCTGGAAAACCGGGCCGGGAAACAGACAAAGCTTAGAATAAATACCAAACCGGACTATGAAGGCTCATGGCTTATTACAGTTCTGCCGGCCGGAAGCGAAGCCGGGCTCCGGAGGCTTAACTGGGTTGAGGAAAATATCAGGAAAGTGGATGAAATGTCTGACGGCAAACTTGCATATATATGGCTGCCAAATACTGCACAGGCAGGATATTCATATTTTAACAGGTACTATTTCTCGCAGCAGCACAAACAAGGCGCTGTTGTTGACGAAAGGTACAACGGTGGAGGATCAGCTGCCGATTACATGGTTGATATAATGGGACGCAAACTGCACGGCTTCTTTAACAACCGTATCGATCCCGATCGTCCCTTTACCTCACCCGGGGCAGGCATATGGGGACCCAAAGTAATGATCATAAATGAACATGCCGGATCGGGTGGTGACCTGTTGCCTTACATGTTTAGATTTCTGGATATCGGTCCCCTCGTTGGCACTACAACCTGGGGCGGACTGGTCGGTATATGGGATTATCCCCAGTTGATAGACGGAGGTGTTATGGTGCCTCCCAGGGGTGGCTTTTATGATACAGAAGGTGAATGGGCCGTTGAAAACGAAGGAGTTGCTCCTGACATCGAAGTGGAAATGATGCCCGAGAAAGTTATAAAAGGCCAGGATCCTCAGCTTGAGAGGGCGGTTGAAGAAGCACTTCGCCTGCTGCAGGAAAATCCGGTTGAGATCATTCCCGAACCTGAGCCACCGGTTAGATATAAGAGGGCTCCGGAAAGGTAATACCCGGAGCTCTTTGTTTAACCAGAAACCCTTTACTGAACCAGGAGCTCGTTAAAGGATTTATTTTCTCAGAACCTAATAATCTGCTAATTATATATTTAATACATAAAATATCATAGGGGACTCTTTAAGGGAGTAATCCATAGCATTATTTGTTTCGTAAATATTCATTACTAGTCAAATAAAGCAATATCAATGCTAATTAATCCTTAAATCGGCGGCATCATAAATCCTGATATTTCCATCGGCACATGCAGCTGCAAGGATGGTTGAATGGGGACTGAAACTTAGTTTTCGTACCGGGACTTCCGGAAAAAGAATCTTTCGGATATCACCGGTTATAGTATTCCATATTACAATCCTTCCGTCATTACCTGCTGATGCAAGATAATCGCCGTCAGGTGTGAAAGCAACTGTGAATAAATTGGCCTGATGCCCTCTAAGTGTATGTTTAATATTACCCTTGTCAGCATACCATATGATCACTGTGGTATCAAAACCGGCAGAAGCGATATACCGGCCGTCACTGCTGAACCGGACAGCTTTCAAATCGCCGGTATGCCCGTAAAGATCGTTAATATGTCCGCCTGTTTCCTTATCCCAGAGCGAAACAAGGTGGTCGCGGCTTGCTGTTGCAATAACCGAACCATCAGGAGAAAGGGTGAGATCACAAATCTTCTCTTTATGTCCTTGTTTGGAATAAATGATATCTGAAGTTTCCCTATTCCATAATATGAAGGTGGAATCCCATCCGGATGATACAAAACTATTACCTGAGGGATCGACAGAAATAGCCCTGACCCTGTCAGTGTGTCCCTGGTAGCTTCTGATTTCATCACAGGATTCTATATACCAAAGTTTCAGCTCCCCCTCAAAACCGGCAGTTATAATTTCTCTGTCTCCTGGAATAAAGGAAGCATCATATACCCATGAACCATGTCCTTTTAATTCACAAACGGTATCCCATGAACCGGTATCAAACACCCTGGCGGTTCCATCTTTACTGCCGGAAACAAGGAGTCCACCGTCATAACTGAATCTCACCGACAATACCTCATCATCATGGGCAGGCAGAATCAAAACCCCGGTTTCATTGCACCCGGAAAACAAAAAAAAGAATATTGAATAAATAAAAATTAAAATGTTACCTAATTTTCTATAAACATATTCCATATTAACCGGCTTTAATATTAAACAACATTTTCCATATCAGATTAGCAAATTTATGACAATTGCCTTTTAATGATGATCCGAAAGTTAGTCAAATTATTTTAATGCAGATTTCGCTGATTTATTATTAAGCCCTATCTTTAAGGGTTATTTTAATACAGATATAACCTTTAAAAGCAGACTAACGTGATTATTAAAAACAAAAACTTTGACAAATACTTCCTTAATAAAATTGCATTTTACCTGTTTATCTTCTCTTTCGCGTTTATAAGTCATGTCCGGGCATTGAACTTTCCTGATGACCCCGAACATTACACTAAAGTATTCTCAGAAGATGGTGCCTGGTGCTGGTTTTCCGATCCACGTGCTGTTTACTATGAAGGCAACCATAAAAGAACCTATGCCGGTTTTGTTACATCAGGGGGAGACATAACCGTTGCTTTTTACGATCATCTGACAGAAGAGATCAGCGAAGTAGTCATATATCCCGAATTACAAAAAGACGATCATGTAAATCCTTCACTATTGGTTTTACCTGACGGGAGATTAATGGCTTTTTTCACCAGGCATAACGGTGGTTTTTATTATAGCCGTACCACAAGTCCGGAGGACATTTCTAAATGGGAGGAAGTTTCATATATTGATATGGGGCCAGGGCTGTGCTATACAAACCCGGCTCTTCTTTCATCCGAAAACAACCGGATTTACGTTTATCTGAGAGGAGGATATGACTGGAAACCTACTTTTATTTATTCAGATGACCTGGGAAAAACCTGGAGCGATCCGGAGACTTTCGTTGCCCATGCCGGGGCAACTGACAATGACCGGCCATATGCAAAAATTGTCAGTGACGGAAAAAGCAAGGTCTGGTTTGCCATTACTGATGGGCATCCCCGTAACGAGCCTCTGAATTCCATTTATGTTTTTTATTATGAGAACGGGCATTTCCACCAGGTTGACGGAACAAGAATAGGAAATATAGGTGATATACCAATAGATCAGGGAATTATTAACAAGGCTTATGATGGTACAGAAACCATGGTGCGCTCCTGGATATGGGACCTGGCCATTGATCATAACGGCTATCCAAGAATTGTTTATACCCGGTTACTGGAAGAAACAAGGCATCAGTATTACTATGCATTTTGGGATGGCTCATCATGGGAACATTCGTTTATTTCCCTCGCAGGCCAGGACTTTCCCCGTGAAGAAAGGACCAAAGAGCAACGTAACAGGGAACCGCACTACTCCGGTGGCGTCGTTCTGGATCCCCAAAAAGCAGGAGTTGTATATTATTCAAGACCGGTAAATGACAGGTATGAAATATTTAAAGGGGTATTACGAGATAACAAATGGGCTGAAACGCCGGTTACCACAAATTCAGAACTCGATAATGTAAGACCATTTGTCGTAAAAAACAGTCCCCTTAATTCCTCTCCGAGGCTTTTCTGGATGACCAACCGCATGTATCAGCATTATTCAGTTTATGATACATTCCTAATGATGAAGCTTCAGCAATGAAGCCCCCACGGTACTGTGCAACAATATTAATATGATATAATCTGCTACCAGATTATCCTATTAATTATTATTACTCTCATGGCTTGAGAATGGAAAAAACATTACCAAAAATCTTCTGATAGGCGATAGCATTTCAATCCAATACGGATCTTACTTTCAAAAATATCTTGATGGGACGATGATATATGAGAGAAAGCAGGATGATAAAATTAATTTTTACCAGAAAAAGTAATAAAGTAATCCAACGATAAGGATTATCCCGGCTGCCCCAAAATTAAAGACATTGCCGGTTTTGAACAATTCAGGTTTGACTTCATAGGCTTTCGGGTCTGCCTTCGGCATTTTTCCATTGAGGACAAATATCATTCCTACAAAACCAAATGCAGTAGCCATCATAAAGATCGCTTCATATCCCAGATGAGCAAGCTGTCCTATGAAAGCAACCCCAAGAATAAGGGTAATAATACCCGCAATTATAAATCCATATCCTGTCCTGATCATAAACGAAGCCCTGAAGCCTTTCGGCAGCTCTGTCTTCACCAGCCGCTTATCCGTCAAACTAAGATAGGATGCCAGAAATACAAGAATTATAAAAACATAACCCATTCTCAAAATAAACGGCATTTCAGGAAACAGCAACTTAATGGCAATACCGGCAGGTATAGTCGCTATGGCAGTCCACAATGCCGCACGGCCGGTAGCCTGTTTCCAGAACAACCCCATACCAAATACCACCACCACTCCAGGGTAAATATATCCGGTATATTCCTGAATATACTGAAAAGCCTGGTCCAAACCACCTAAAAGCGGACGTGCGGAAGCTACTGCGATTACAAGTGCAGTAAAGGCCACAATCCTGCCTACCAGTACCAGCCGTTTTTCCGTGGCATCCCTATTAAAAAAAGGCTTATAAATATCCATGGTAAAAATAGTTGATGTACTATTGATCATTGCAGAAAGTGATGAAACGATCGCTGCCACCAGAGCAGCGAAAGTCAATCCCCTGATACCCGCAGGAACTATATTCCTGAGCAGCCAGGGATAAGCTTCATCGGCTCTTACGATCTCTCCGGCATAACCACCTGCCTGGATAATTTCGGGATGCTGGAAAAGAACATAGGCGGTAATGCCGGGTAATATAACAATAACCGGAATCAATATCTTCAGGTACCCCGCAAATATAAGTCCCCGCTTGGCATGCTGAATATTTTCCGCCGCGAGGCCCTTCTGTATAATAAACTGGTTGAACCCCCAGTAACCAAGATTGGTGAGCCACATAGCACCAAGAATAACGGCAAGTCCGGGCAGGTCCATAAAAGCATCTGTAAAACCTCCGACCCCGTCAGGCACAGTCGAACCCTTAGGAACAATCATGTTAAAGTGGCTGTCTGAAGCCTTCTCATAAATAACAGCAAGGCCCTGAAAGATACCTTCACCTCCGGATACAGCATAGAGCCCAAGAACAGTAGTAACCAGTCCCCCGCCGATCAGAAAAAATACCTGCACCACATCGGTCCATGCCACAGCCTTCAATCCCCCGTATATGGAATAAACCGCAGAGAAAGCAGCCAGTCCCAATATACCCCACATAAGAGGTATACCCATTATACGGTCCAATGCAAGAGCTCCCAGCCACATTACCGAGGTCAGGTTCACAAAAACATAGACCAGCAGCCAGAAAACAGCAAAGGCAACGCTTACACTCTTATTATACCTTTCTTCAATAAACTGGGGCATTGTATATATCCCCTTATCCAGAAACATAGGAAGAAAATACTTCCCTACTATAATAAGAACAATAGCAGCAATCCACTCATAGGCAGCAATTCCCAGCCCGATTCTGTAGCCGGAGCCCGACATGGCAATAAAATGCTCGGCAGAAATATTTGCTGCAATCAGTGAAGCCCCGATTGCCCACCATTTTAAAGACCTGCTGGCAAGAAAATAATCCTGCGAGGTTCTTTCTACACCTTTTTTACCGCGTGATACAAACAATCCAACACCGACGATCATTAAAACATATATGGTAAAAATGATATAGTCAATTAAATCAAATGCTGCTGTGCCCATTATGAAATTTATTTGTGAAATTTTAAACTTTATAGATAATTATTTTTTTTTAGTCTACATATCATGACAATTATAAACCCAGCACACAATATTGTGTTACCTTCAGGCCTGAACCATTCTTGATCCAGGCCTGAACATAGACAGGTGGCATATTAAAATTATCGTATGCAAAGTTTGTAATATCAAATATTGGCATTCATTGGATAACAGGGTTATTATCTTACAGAGCTAAGCAAATAAATGCCGGGAATTCGCACTAAATTATGTACTGGTTAAGTATAGCCTCATACAGCTCCTGTTTACCACTGATCTGTTCAGGCTCTCCATTTTTTACTGCCAGTTCGCGCATAGTCTCCAGCGAAAGCTTGCCGTTTTCAAATTCCAGTCCCTTACCTGAATCGAAGGACTTATACCTGTCTTTTCTCATTTGCAGGTATGGGGAATTTTCAAGTATATCGTAAGCAATCTCCAGCGCACGTGAAAAAACATCCATGCCGGAAATGTGGGCAATGAAAAGATCCTCCAGATCGGTGGAATTCCTTCTTGTATGGGCATCAAAGTTTACCCCCCCGCTTTTAAATCCACCGGCCTCAATTATAACAAGCATCGTCTCAACAAGCTCATAAATGTCTATCGGAAACTGGTCGGTATCCCATCCGTTCTGGTAGTCCCCGCGATTAGCATCAATACTGCCCAATAACCCGGCATCAGCAGCAGTCTGGATTTCATGCTGGAATGTATGGCCGGCAAGTGTTGCATGGTTTACTTCTATATTGAGCTTAAAGTCCCCTGCCAATCCATATTTATTCAGAAAGCCAATAACTGTAGCCACATCATAGTCATACTGATGCTTAGTGGGTTCCATTGGCTTGGGCTCAATAAGGAAAGTCCCCGAGAAACCCTGCTTCCTGGCATAGTCTTTTGCCATATGCAGAAACCTGGCCAAATGCTCAAGTTCTCTTTTCATATCGGTATTCAAAAGTGAAAAATATCCTTCTCTACCACCCCAGAAAACATAATTATCACCTCCAAGTGCTATTGTAGCGTCCAGTGCATTTTTAACCTGAGTAGCAGCATGGGCCACCACATTAAAATCGGGGTTTGTGGCAGCACCGTTCATATAGCGGGGATTAGAAAATACATTGGCCGTACCCCAAAGAAGTTTTACGCCGGATGCATCCTGTTTCTTCCTGGCATATTCAACGATTGACTGCAATCTTTTTTCTGATTCGGTAATGGTTTCTGCTTCGTCAACAAGGTCATAGTCATGAAAGCAATAAAAAGGAGTACCCAGTTTTGTCATGAATTCAAAGGCAGCATCCATTTTTTCTTTGGCCCTGGTCATAGGATCCGGACTTTTATCCCAGGGGAAAACTTTGGTGCCAGGTCCGAACGGATCGGCCCCTGTACCACAGAAGCTATGCCAGTATGCCACTGCAAACCTGAAGTGATCTTTCATTTTTTTACCGGCAACTACCTTATTTTCATCGTAATACCTATAGGCAAATGGGTTCCTGGATTCAGGACCTTCATACTTAATTTTATCTATGCCTTTAAAATACTCCTTATCGCCTTTAAGAATGTCCATAATTGTATTTTTTTAGTTATGATTTTATGTTAATAGGTTTATTTTATGCAATTTTTCAGTGGTTGCAGCAAAATAATTTTATAACTGGTTTAATTCCGTAACCGTGATAAACTAAAAGTCATCCCTGTTTAACAGCCGCTTCAGGCTATTTTCCCAAATCGCATATGCACTTTCAAGTGCCGGTTGCATCTCCTTATCAGGTTCCACTTTCCTTATAATTTTCAGTCCCCCGAAAGCATCTTCAAAAGACCCGTAAATACCTGCACCAACACCGGACGCCCGGGCAGCACCCTGTGACCCGTCTGTGTTGTAAAGCTCTATAGTGGCACCGGTAACAGAGGCAAGGCTTTTTGCAAAGACAGGACTCAGAAACATATTTGAATATCCTGCTCTGATAACTTCAGCACTAATCCCTGTCTGTTCCATTATCCCCATTCCATACTTAAAAGCAAAAACTATACCTTCCTGGGCCGCTCTTAAAAAATGGGCACGCGAATGGATATTGAAATTCATATTGGCAATATGACATCCCGTGTCTTTGTTGCCAAGCATTCTTTCACTGCCATTGCCGAAGGGGAGAATTGCAAGTCCCTCACTGCCAGGAGGCACAGAATCAGCCATGCGGTTCATATCATCATAACCGGCATCAGCAGGTGCTACATTTCTCTTTACCCATGAATTAAGTATGCCTGTGCCGTTTACACACAGCAAAACACCGAGCCGGTTATTACCCTCTTCATGGTTTACGTGAGCAAATGTATTAACTCTGGAATAAGGATCATACCTTACTTTGTCACTTACTCCGTAAACAACTCCCGAAGTGCCGGCTGTGGCAGCTATCTCTCCGGGGTTTAGGACATTTAACGAAAAAGCATTATTTGGCTGGTCACCAGCCCTGTAGGTGACAGGAATCCCCTTCCTTAAACCAAGTTCGTCCGCCGCAAAGGAGGAAACTTCTCCCTGAACTGAAAAAACAGGTACAACTTCGGGAATGAGTGAGCGGTCAATACCAAAATGTTCAAGAACCACCGATGAGACATCATTTTTCCTGAAATCCCATAAAATTCCCTCCGAAAGGCCGGAAGGAGTGGTGAATATTTGTCCGGTAAGTTTCATTGCAAGATAATCTCCCGGCAGCATGATTTTGTATATCTTTTCGTAAAGGTCGGGTTCATTCTCTTTAACCCAGGCAAGTTTGGATGCAGTAAAATTGCCAGGAGAATTTAGGAGAGCAGAAAGGCACTTTTCTTTTCCTATAGAGTTAAAGGCTTGTTCTCCAATATCAACAGCTCTGCTGTCGCACCAGATTATTGATGGCCTCAGGGGCTTATATTCCTTATCCACAATCACCAGTCCGTGCATCTGGTAGGAAATGCCTATAGCTGAAACAGCATCTTTTTTCACACCAGGCATTTTCAACAGATTTTGTGTTGCCAGTATTGCGTATTTCCACCACATTTCAGGATCCTGTTCAGCCCAGCCCGGATAATGGGTCAGCATGGGCATCTCTTCTTTGGGATAAAAGGAGGAGGCAATGCACTCTCCTGTTGCGGTATCGATTATACTTGCTTTTACTGATGAACTGCCAAGGTCATAACCTAATATCTGCATAATGAAGGTTTGGGGATTTAAAAGTAACTCTGGTTCAAATGTGATCTTCTGTCAAATGTGATCCTGTTTTAAAAATGATAGTGCTTTAATTAATAAATGTGTAACCCAATTGA
>CAZFOO010000019.1:14602-23709 GCA_964520585.1 uncultured Bacteroidales bacterium | reverse complement strand
TGATCCTGTTTTAAAAATGATAGTGCTTTAATTAATAAATGTGTAACCCAATTGAATAAGGATATACAAACATAGAAAAAAAATTGCAAAGACAGTTGGGTTTATTTTTTAACATTATAATATATTGCAGGGGATTATTATGTACTTAATAATATCTTGTGATGTGAAAAAATAAGTAAACATTTTTATAAATTTGGTTCTCTAAAGCTCAGGTCTCAAGAGCTTACTTCTCTAAACCTCATGTTACTAAAATTCAGGTTTTTAAAGCCCGCATCTTTAAAAACTTTGAATTTTATGACATCATATTAATTCGCAGAAGTCTTTAATTAACTTGCCACCGTTTTACTTTTATATCATATTACTTTTATGGGTTTAAATAAAAAAATAGAACATATATTATTCAACAGAGCCCGTGAAGGGGAAGAAGATTCCTTTGAAATCCTTTTTAACCACTATTATTCAAAATTATGTACCTATGCAACCATTTTTGTTAAATATCCGGATGTAGCAGAAGAAATTGTACAGGAAACATTTATTAGGGTCTGGGAAAAACGGTCTGATATCATCATAGAATCCACTTTCAAAGCTTATATATACAGAAGTGTTCATAATAATTGCATCAATTACCTGAAGAGCAATAAATACATACGGGATAAACAGGAAGCTGCCCGGATCGAAATCTCCAGACAATTTGAAGTGAATATTAAAAACCTGGATAACGGCATAATTGATCAGTTAATATCTGAAGAATTTAACCTTCGTTTTGCCAGGGCAATTGAATCACTACCCGAACAGTGCCGTAAAGTTTTTTTACTTTGCCGGAATGAACAACTCACATATACCGAAACAGCTGAAAGACTCAATATTTCGACCAATACGGTAAAAAGTCACATGAAAACAGCTCTTATGAAATTAAAAGAATTTATGGACAAAGATCTGAAAAAATAGGTTTCACAAATTAAATGTCACTTCTTCGTAAACAATTCCCCAAAACACTCACCCCCGTATAAAATTATTTTGTCTTATATAATACCGAACACAATTTTAAAAATGAAGAAAGATTTTAACCTTACAGATGTCGATGATCAATTGATCATTCGCTTTTTTAACGGGCAGTTATCCATCCAGGAAACAGATGAACTTGAAAAATGGATAGAGGCATCACCCGAAAACCGCGAACTTTTCAGGATTTACCAGAGAACATGGATAGGAAGTTCTGCAGCATTTCCTGATGAGAAGTTCAATCCGGGGAAAGCCTGGAGAAATATTGCTCACAATATCCATAAGCCCTCATACCGTAGTATTTCCCAATCACGCAAACAAACCAGAAAACTATATATTAAAGTTGCACGGACCGCAGCCATGGTACTGGTAGTTTTCGCGCTTGGCGCACTGGTTTCTTATTTTTCCTTTTCCGGGTATAAGAATTTCGCTGCCGGTGAGATTTGCGAAATGAGTGTTCCACAGGGTTCCATATCCAATATAGTATTGCCTGACGGCAGTACAGTATGGCTTAATGCCGGCAGTACAATTTCCTACTCCGGTGATTTCAATCACACCGCCCGCACAGTGAAACTGGAAGGAGAAGCTTTTTTTGATGTAACCACAAATCCCAAGAAACCATTTATTGTCAACACATCACATTTAAATGTCAAGGCACTGGGCACTCAGTTCAATGTAAAAGCTTATCCGGATGATGATGCAGTATTAACCACCCTAGTAGAAGGTAATGTAATAATAGATATCCCGGAACTAAAAAATCCCTTCACCTATAACCTGGAACCCAGACAAAGCCTTATTTACAGGAAGTCTGACAGTACCATTTCAAGTTCAGAGCCCCGGGATGAGGTTGCTCAAAAAGAAAATAAACCGGACGAACAACTTGTTAAGGTGCAGCCGCAAACCGAGCAAAAATCAATGATATCTGTTAAGAATAATATAAAACCCGAGCTTTATACCTCGTGGAAGGATGAAACATGGATAATAGAAGGCGAGACCATTGCAGAAATGGCAGTTATGCTGGAGCGGCGTTATAATACCAAAATTAATATTCATGCAGAGGAACTTAAATCTTACAGGTTCACGGGCAAGATCATGAATGAAACACTTGAGCAGGTGCTGGAGATACTCCGGTTGACCGCTCCATTAGAGTACTCTGTAGGAAAGGGGGTCGTGGACTGGAAAATTGATTCCGAACTAAAAGACGACTATGATATATTAATCCATAAACCCGGAAGCTAAAACATTCATAAATCATACTAATATGAGTATCATTTACAAATAACAGATGTCAAACCTAATCCTGAAAAAAGAAAACTATATGAAAAAAAACTTTTGAAAAACCCCGGGACAATTTGCCCCGGGGCAGTTAATCAAGTTGAGCTTCCGTGCCGGGAAACTCAACGATTTGAACATTAACCAAAACATTGTAAAATTATGAAAAAAAACCTAAGACAGCACTCTTTTTTTAAAGATAAAGAGTTGCAAAAAACCCTGCAAATCATGAAAAATTCTTTATTAATCTTTCTGATAACTGCGTTACATGCATCTGCTTCTGTTTTCTCCCATGGGCAAAGTCTATCTTTTACAGCAGAAAATAAAACCGTACGTGAGGTTTTCAGGCAAATTGAAGATGAGACCAGCTACCGCTTCTTTTACAATGAAGAATTCAGTGATCTGTCAAAACCGGTATCTTTTGAAGTGCATGACTATCAGATCACCGATCTGATGGATATCATGCTCTCCAGTTCAAATGTTACATACAGGATCCTTGAAAATGACCTGGTGGTAATAACCCCCATGATAAATGAAAATCAGGAAAGAGTTATTAACGGTAATGTTACCGATGCAAGTACCGGTGAACCACTCATTGGCGTGACGGTGGTTATTCAGGGTACAACAGTGGGTACCACCACAGATATTGACGGTAATTACTCCCTTGCTCTTCCTGAAGAAGGTGTTACCATTGAATTTTCTTTTGTTGGCTATAGTAAAAGGCAAGTGGTTGTAGATGAACAGGAAACTATAAACATCTCTTTGGAGCAAGATCTCATAGGATTGGACGAAGTGGTTGTAATTGGATATGGTTCGGTAAGCAAAAGTGATTTGACCGGAGCGGTAATGAGTGTTAGCGGTGATGACTTCAGGACTCAGCCTTCCACCCAGGTAACAGAAATGTTATCAGGTACGGTAGCCGGTTTCTATTCAAACCAATCCGCCTCTGCTGCTGGTGGAGGTTCTCTGGAAGTGCGCGGACCAACCTCACTGACTGCCGGAACAGAACCCCTTATAGTTCTGGACGGAGTAATATTTTCCGGTAGTCTCAGTGATATAAACCCCGCCGACATCGAGTCAATAGATATTATGAAAGATGCCAGCTCTTCTGCAATTTTTGGAGCCAAGGCAGCGGCGGGTATTGTTCTTATTACCACAACCAAAGGAACGCCCGGCAAGCCCACCATTAATTTTTCCTCGAAGGTTGGTGTGAGTGAGAATTACAATGAAAGAAGAGGACTGGGTCCGGATGAGTATGTTCAGTTCAGGCAGGATTACTTCAGACAGATGTTTGTCGACAGGGATTATAACTATTATACAAATCCTGACAATCTGGATGAGGCAGGTATTTCTCTGGATCAATGGCTAAATCTTGCCGATGCCCCACTCGAAGATCCAGAGAATGAGTGGTTGACAAGAATGCGTTTTTTCCCGGAAGAACAAAAGGCTTATCGCTCCGGTGAAACCATTGACTGGTATGACAAGGTATTCAGAAATGCCCTCCGCCAGGACTATCATTTAAGCATAGGAGGCGGCTCGGATGATCTCACATATTACTGGTCGATAGGCTATAATAATAACGAAGGTTTAAGACTTGGCGATCAGTTCTCTAGCATACGTACCAGGATTAATACAGAATGGAATGTTGTTGACTGGCTGCAGGCCGGTATAAATGCCCAGTTTTCCGACAGGGATGAGAGTTCCGTTCCGGTTAGTTCAACAGGATTCTACAGCAACAGCCCCTTCGCTCAAATGTGGACTGAAGAAGGTTATCTTAAAAGATATCCACACGGACATACAAATAATCCCCTTTTGGATTATTACCGCGTATCAAGATTTGACAAAACAAATAATCTGTTTGCCAATATTTATGCAGATATAACCCTTCCCTTTGATATAGTTTACAGGTTCTCATTTCAGCCACGTTACCGGAACTACAAATATCTCAATTTTGTAACGATAAGTGAGGAACTTGGCGGTGCCGGCGAAACACCAACAGGAAGGAGAGACGAATCCACCCGAATGGACTGGATGATTGATAACCTTATAACCTGGAACAGGAGAATCGGTATTCATAATTTTGACGTGACATTACTTGCAAACATTGAGGAGAACAGGTACTGGTCAACCCGAATGGATAACCGGAATTTCAGTCCCAACCAGGAACTTATCTATCACGGATTACATTTTGGTGATTCCCCGGAAATAAATGTAAATGATACCCGTAATACCGGTGATGCACTCATGGCCCGGCTGAATTACACATTAATGGACCGCTATCTTTTAACAGCATCGATAAGGAGAGATGGATATTCCGCATTTGGAACTGAAAACCCAAGGGCTACCTTCCCTGCTTTCGCTTTGGCATGGGTGGTGTCGGAAGAGGATTTCTTCAACTCCAGCCTGATTAACTGGCTCAAATTAAGGGCGTCATGGGGTGCCAACGGAAACAGGGATATAGGGATGTATTCTGCTCTTGCAGAAACAGGATCAGACTTGTGGTATGATGGCAGCAATACAAGGGTCGGCGTTGTAAATTCAACCCTTGCAAATCCCGGCTTAAGGTGGGAAAGAACATCAGCACTGAATTTCGGGTTTGATTTAGCCTTGTTTGAAAGTAAGATCTATTTGACTGCTGACGTCTACGATATGACAACCACCGACCTGCTTATGGACAGGACACTGCCCCGGGTTACAGGATTCAATAATATTACTGCAAACCTTGGGGAGCTGCGTAACCGCGGAATTGACATGACATTAAATACCAGGAATATAATCCGTTCCAATTTTTCATGGAGATCAGATTTCGTATTTTCACTTAACAGGAATGAGATTATAAGACTTTTTGGTGATATTGGTCCCTACACCTTATTAGGGGAAGAAAGAGAGGGAGAACTGCCTGACTTTTCCAATGAATGGTTTCCCGGACAAAGTATTAATGTTGTATGGGATTATGATGTAACCGGCATCTGGCAGCTTGATGAAGCCAGTGAAGCAGCTCGTTATGATCTGGAACCCGGAGATTTCAAGGCTGTGGATGTTGATGATGATGGAAGATATGTAGATCTTGAAGATAAAAGGTTTATCGGTCACACCACACCCAGGTACCGGCTTGGATTTAAAAACGACTTTGAGTTTTTACAAAACTTTACTGCATCAGTCTTCATCAGGGCAGATCTCGGTCACATAGGTTCTTACAGTGCTGCACTCAACAACGGCCATGAATCCAACGACAGGAGGAACAGGAATGTCGGTCCTGTACCATACTGGACAGCCGACAATCCGGATGATGAATATGCCCGTTTAAATACTCTCCGCTCTCCTTTCGGAGGAGGTATAATGATCTATAAACCAAGATCTTTTGTAAGAATACAGGATTTATCATTATCCTACAGAATTCCTGCTGCCATTGTCCAGCGAATGGGGATAATTGATCTGAATGTTTTCGGATCTGTAAGGAATCTGGCCACCTTCACCAACTGGCCGGGATGGGATCCTGAGTCGGAAGAGCCTAATACAGAGCCAGGTATGACACCAATGCCGCGGACCTATACTTTCGGGCTAAACGTCTCATTATAATATATTCACATTGAGTTAAATATACTAAAAATATTAAATATGAAAAGAGTTAAAATGTTATCATTGCTTTTAGCCTTCTTCCTGCTTGTACCAATTTCATGTTCAGAAGAGTGGCTGGAACCCGATCCGCTCTCTTTCTTTGCACCGGAAAGTGTTTTTGTTAATGAAGCAGGTTTCGAAGCTGCGCTGGCCAGGTGTAAAAAACAGATGAATGCAGAAAATCACGGCTACATTCATTATACGGCCACTGAACACGCTTATTCTGATCTGGCGGTCCCGCTTCGCCAAAGTGATTTTACAAAGAATACGCCAAGCTACAGCCTCAGGCACCCGATTCTTTCATTCTTTGAAAATGCTTATGAATATATCAAAAATGCCAATACTGTAATTACCAGGATAGATGATATAGAATGGGAAGATCAAAATGCCAGAAACCGGATATTATCGGAAGCACTCTGGTTCCGTTCTTATTGGTATTACAGGCTGGTAATGACTTATGGGGATATTCCCTGGGTTGGCGAAGAACTGGCAGGCGCTAAGCTTGACTATTATTCAACAAGCCGGTGGACTATCCTGCAGAAGCTCCAGGATGATCTTGAATTTGCCTTGCAAAATGTTCCGGTCACTCCTGCAAGAGGAGGAGATATCACTCAAGGCGCTGTAAACCACTTGCTTGCAAAGATTTATCTTGCCAATACTGAATTTGACAAAGCTATAACGGCAACTACGGCTGTTATTAACGGTCCTTACGAACTTATGAGGGAAAGGTTTGGAACGGACAGTGAGAAGCCCTGGCATAATGTTTTTTGGGATCTGCACCGTGTTGACAACAAGAATCATAGTTCTAATACCGAAACTATTTATGCCACAATAGACCGCTTTGAAGCGCCATCGGCTACCTGGTATGATCAAACAGGTACATATTCAATGAGGACATATACTCCTTCCTACTGGAAAGTACTGGACTCGGAAGGTGCCCGCGCAACTAACTGGAGTACACCTGCCGGCGATACACTTGGTATTGGCAACGGCGATGTAAGGACAAATGATTTCTGGCATTACCGGATCTGGGAGGATGATACTTACACCTGGGAAACAACTCCTGACATGCGCAGGGCTACCACCCTGTGGATTGAAATGGGTGATTCAATTTCCGACATACTGACGGCCAGACCCGATTCACCGCAATTTGGTGAGCCTTTAAATAAAAAATATTACGGCAGTCTCGCCGATACGGTTGATACCTGGTATCCATGGCCGCATTATAAGCTGTATGTACCTGCCACCCATACCCGGTTGCCTCATGGCGGACCTGGGGACTGGTACATATTCCGACTTGCTGAAACATATCTTTTAAGGGCAGAGGCCTATTTCTGGAATGATCAACCAGCTCTTGCAGCCGATGACATAAATATGGTTAGGGATCGCGCAAATGCTCCTCTTATATCGGCAGATGATGTAACAATTGATTATATTTTTGATGAGAGAGCACGTGAATTATATTCTGAGGAACCAAGACGTTCAGAGATGGTAAGGGCATCCTATATTTTTGCTCAATTGAACAAAGAAGGATACAGTGTCAATACCCTGCATGAAAAGAACTGGTACCATGACAGGATAATGCGGGTTAACCCATTCTATAGTGAGCCGCGTTACAGGTTCTGGGATGCTACTGCCACAATCCATCCGAACCATTATCTATGGCCGATACCACAAAGTGTCATCACCGCCAATACTATGGGAAGGATTAATCAGAATATAGGGTACGATGGAGATCATCTCAATGAGCCCCCTCTTGAAGTAATCGAGGAATAACATGGTAACGGAATGTGCTGTCTGAATAAAATGACAGCACATTCTTTTTTTCTTAAAGATTTATTAATTAAAAAGCAATACTGAAAAAATCATATTATGATAGAAAAATCAAAGCTTACAGGCACCCTCGTTACGGCAATTATTTTGCTCGGGTTTTCCCTGGTTACCGGATGCGATTTATCCGGGGAATTAACTGAAGAAGATTTCAAATTTGATGGTCCTCTTGGTTCAGAGGGAACTACGATTGAAAAACTCGAACCCAATATATTTAAGGTCACTTTAGGGAATGCTCCAAATCAACCCGAATGGAATAATAAACTCAACTTCCAGATTACAGGAAATGCAAAAGGAAATGATCTTACTCTGTATGTTGAGGGGCCTCCCAGGTATGCCATGAATGAGTACTTTTACTCATGGTCGTACGATATGGAAAACTGGAATCCCGTACACTGGAAATCAGGCCACCGTATCAGTCCCGACCGGGATACCCTGGTATTTCCTGTTTTTGAACAGGACCAGGTGTATGTTGGCCATCAGGTTCCTATTTCCTATGAACAGGTAGAAGAGTTTATTGCAAGTATAGAACCACTTGAGACTGTTGATGTAGAGACTCGGGGAGAGTCACTGGGCGGAAGAAATTTATACAGATTAACAATTACAGATCCTGCAAGCAATGTTCCGGATCAGGACAGGTGGGTACATTATTTTACAAACCCGCATCCAGGCGAGCACAATTCTCAGTGGCGCATGATTGGTAAAATTGAATGGTTACTCAGTGAACAGGGAAGGGATATGAGGCAACGTTCTATTTGCCATTTTGTTCTCATGATGAGTCCGGATGGTCCTTCAAACGGATGGTACCGTGTTAATGCGCAGGGAGTTGATATGAACAGGAGTTATTTCCCGGAAGGGGCAGATAAGGAAGAGCAGGCACATGAATCATATATATTTCAACGCGACCTGGAGTTAATAATGGAATCTGAATCACCTGTTAATACTTTATGGGGACACCACACCTGGGGCGGTATTGTTGAACCGCTTTTATATTACGCAGAAGATGAAAGGGTAGGTCACTGGAACCAATGGAGGGATATTATGCTGGATCTTGACACCGAAAATCTCATAAAGCCCCTGGATACAAGGGGAGGAACACCCAGCTATGGAGCTGTTAGCTGGGAACTCGGGCCTCATACCCAGTTCGGGATAAATGCGATCCTTTGTGAAGGAGCCGGGGCAATATATACTAAAGAAGAGAATAAAGAATCCGGAAGGATACTGATTGAGAGTCTTGGAAGATATTATGAAGGAACTAAAGCAGATTAATAAAAGAATATTTTAATTATCATTACTGAAAATTATTTGAAGTAACAGGACGGTATGAAATCATTCTTAAGTCCTGTTACTTCATTTTTTTATAAGAGAAGCGGTTCATCCTGCAG
>CAZFOO010000019.1:0-14502 GCA_964520585.1 uncultured Bacteroidales bacterium | reverse complement strand
ATAAATAAATATCACTCTCATCATGGTATCACCCAATGATGATAAAAAACTGCTAAAGCACCTTAGAGAAGGTGATATTCTAGCATTCGAAGAATTATACGAAAAGTATAATAAGAAAATATTTGTTTTTTCATTAAGATATCTTAAGAATAAGGAAGATTCTGAAGGTATAGTTCAGGAAGTCTTTTTAACACTCTGGCTGAACTGTAAAAAATTGCATAAAAACAGTAATCTGAATGCATGGATATATACTGTCACCTTTAATGCTATCAGAAAGCGCTTCAGAAAACTCACTACCGAAAAACGTCACATTGAAAATCATTCGGCATCGATGGAATCTGCGAATGATGAAATTTCTGGTATTGAATATCAAGATGTACTGGAAAAGGCAACCCTGCTTATAGAGAAATTACCACCTCAACAAAAAAGAGTTTTCCTGTTAAGACTTGAAAGAGGCTTATCCAGTTCTGAAATAGCAGAAGAACTAAATATTTCAAAAAAAACTATTGAAAATCATCTTAACAGGGCCCGTGGATACCTAAAAAAAGAAATGATAAAAAAGAAAGGATTTTCTTAATTCTTTATTCTTTGGTATCATCTTTACAAAATCAGCAATACATCAACCGCCATTTAAGACTTTATAAAAAGCGATTATCTGTAATGATTCCAAATAATTGTTCAACTGGGTATTTTGAAAGTTTTATGGATTAATATATATGGAACCACAAGAATAGTGAATCTAAATTTCAAGGTTAGGGTAGGTTTAATAATTTAGGTTAAAATCCGGGAAGTTGAAAAAGTATTACTTCCTGGATTTTTTAACAATCCAGAATTCAATAAATAAATGAAAATAGATTATCAGATAATCAAGAGATATCTTGAAAATCAGGAAACAAAGGCAGACAAGGATAAAATTATCACTTGGTTCAACACTCCGGAAGCGGAAAAAGAACTCAAAGAAAGATCACGCATCTATTGGGATACTTTAGTCAGAAAAGAGCATGAGAACTTTAATGAATCTGTGATACTTGGAAGAATTTACAGGGAGATACAACTAAAGAAAGCAGGGGAGCAGTCAAAACCCTATTTGCAAATAACCAAAATAGTGAATTTATTCTCAAAGGTTGCTGCGGTTCTTTTTATTCCCCTGCTAATATTTCTTTTTATAGAAAATGATATTATTAAAGGGAGGCAAACAGACCTCACCTATATGGAAATCCATTCTCCTGTGGGAACCCGCACAAAGTTTTATTTACCCGACGGATCAACCGGCTGGCTTAATGGGGGAGGCTCTCTTAAATATCCTTCGGATTTTCATGGTAACACGAGAAATGTTAACCTTATCGGTGAAGCCTATTTTGATATAAAAACTAATCCCAAAAAGCCTTTCGAGGTTTCAGGAGGAGATCTGAAGATTATTGCCAAAGGCACCGCCTTTAATGTTGCCGCATGGCATGATGAATCAGAAATAATTATTGCATTAACTGAGGGAAAGATCGAAATTGTTCGAAAAGATAATGAAAGATCTCTTGCTGGATTAAAGCCGGGACAATTACTGCACTATAATTCTGAGAAAGAGAGAAGCTATGTTAAAAATGTTGATGTTAAAAAATACATTTCATGGATAGAAGGCAAACTCATTTTTCGTGATGATCCGTTAGGGGAAGTGGTTAGGCGACTAAACCGCTGGTATAATGTAAATATCATAATAAAAGATGATACCCTCCATAAATACGAATATGTTGCGACCTTTGAAGATGAAAATCTGGACGAAGTACTTAAAATGCTTGCATTATCAGCACCAATCAAATACAAGGAAATACCCAGGAATCAATTCCCTGATGGAAAATTTCAAAAAAGAACCATAGAATTATATTATAAAAACTAAAAAACACCTGAATTACCCATTTTTTTAACTAAACCTGGAAAATATGAAAAAAACCTGACAAAAAGGGGGAAGCGCTGGCACGCTATCCCCCGGCTTTCAAAATTGTAACCCCATTTGCTATTACAAACTGGAATTACTAACTAAATCATTGCAAATTTATGAAATTAAAACCTCCTGCTACAGTATTTATTAAAAAAATATACTGTACCAAAATCATTAAAATCATGAGAAATACTACCATTCTCTTACTATTGAATGTATTTCACATATGTGCTTTTGATTCTTACTCTCAAGAGACAGCATTAACCGTAAACCTGGAAAATTTTACGGTTAGAGACATTCTTGCCCAGATCGAGGAGCAAAGCGAGTTTTACTTTTTGTACAATTCAAAGCTTATCGATGCAAATAGAAAAACATCACTTAAGGTTGAAGATCAGGATATTGATCAGATATTAACAATGTTGTTCAAAGATACAGGAGTTAATTACCTGGTATATAACAGACAGATTGTGCTGTCTCCAGGTGAATTCTCTGATGCCTTATCTCCACTTAGCCCGGTTTCAGAGAAAATCATGAAAAATGCACAACAATTGGTTACTGGCAAGGTTACGGACAGCCAGACCGGGGAAACACTTCCAGGGGTGTCGGTAACAATAAAAGACACAAACATAGGAACAGTAACCAATGCAGACGGAATATTTTCTCTTTCGAATGTTCCGGATGATGCCGTGCTGATTTTTTCCTATGTTGGAATGCGAACTCAGGAAATACCGGTTGAGGGAAGAACTGAAATAAATGTAGAACTCAATACTGATGTAATCGGAATAGAGGAAGTAGTAGCTATTGGATATGGTTCTTTACGAAAAAGCGATTTAACCGGTGCTGTCATCAGAGCAGACATAGAAACTTTCGCTGAATCACCCAACACAAACGTTTTAGAATCTTTAAAAGGAATTGTGCCAGGGATGGATGTGGGACAAACTGTACAGTCCGGTGAAGAGCCAAGTATGCTCATTAGAGGACAAAGCACTTTGGCAGGATCAAATGCTCCTTTAGTTGTAGTTGATGGTGTAATTTTTCGTGGCAGTCTAAATGACCTAAACCCAAATGATATCGAATCAATCGATATTCTTAAGGATGCAAGTGCTGCTGCTGTCTATGGATCGCAAGCTACAAATGGAGTTATTTTGCTTACTACCACTAAAGAGGGGGGAATAGAAGGAAAGCCAATATTCTCTTATTCAGGCACATACTCCCATAGCAGTCCGGTTAAGGATCTTAGACCACCTGATATCGAGGGTTTTCATAAACAAACGGAAAGATCTATCATTCTCCAAAGCAGGACTGAAGAATCAGGTTATCTTGAATTAAACCCAAATTGGGAAATGTCCAACATTTTTTCTGTAAACGAAGAAGTTGAAGCATACAATGACGGCAGAACTACCGATTGGTACAGTATATTAACCAATGATTTTATATATAACCAGGAGCATTACTTGTCAATGTCAAACAATACTGAATATACTAATTATTTGGTATCAATAGGCTATAACGATCAAACAGGCTATATTCAAAATGATGATTATAATCGTTTTACTGGCAGGATTAACCTTGACAATAATATGACAGACTGGCTTCAAATTGGTGTCCAGTCTTTTATGAGTGTAAGTGATTATTCAGGAGCTCAGCCAAGCCCAGCTGACAGGTATATTGAACCTTATGCAACCGACATTAATGCTGATGGAGAAAGATACAATACCATTCTCGCCGGCCTGATTAATCCATATATACAGATGGCAAGAGATGATTTCGACCAAAATCTTACCTTATTTGGTAATATTTATGCGGAAATTGATTTCCCGTTTCTTGAAGGTTTGTCTCATAAAGTAAATTTTGCAAATAACTACAGAAGATTGAGGCATTATCAGTTTAGGACCTATGCATTAGATTTTCAGGGACAAGGGGAGAAAGAAGTGTCTTTCCGTAATGACTGGACTGTGGATAATATCCTGTCATTTGAACGTAGACTTAATGATGTTCATAATATCCAGCTTACTCTTCTATACGGTTTAGAAAGAGCACAACAAGATAATACAAGAGCGGTTAGTCAAGTCTTTATTAATGATGTACTAAGCTATAACAGACTCCAGGTTGGAAATTCTGAAATGCAACAAGCTATATCAGGAGCTTGGGATGAATCTAGCTTGTACTCTATGGCAAGAGTTTTCTATGGATTTGATAACAGATATCTGATCACAGGTACAATCAGAAGAGATGGATATTCTGGATTCGGAAGTGAAAACAAAATAGGAGTATTCCCCTCACTATCTGTCGCATGGAATGTTTCAGAAGAATCATTTGTTCGTGATAATTTTAACTGGCTTAGTTTTTTTAAATTAAGGGTATCTTATGGTACTGTCGGAAACAGAACCATTGGCCGTTACCAAACAATGGCAAGAGTTGGTGGACAATACGGATTTATTAATATGTCACAATCACCTCTCTATACACAAAACATTACAAGTCTTGAGAGTCCAAACCTTAAATGGGAAAAAACAACAGGAATTAATCTTGGGATTGATTTTGGGATCTTGTCCCAAAGGCTTATGGGAACTGTTGAATATTATAATAACAATACCACGGACCTTTTTTATAGTGTAGATATCCCAGCTATCAGTCGGTACACTAATTTCCCTGATAATCTGGGTAAACTGCACAATCAGGGGATAGAAATAAGTATTAATTCAATTAACATAAGAACGACAGATACTGAATGGTCAAGCTCCTTTATATATTCGAGGAACAGGAATGAACTCAAGGAATTATTAGGCTTCGACACTACAGGTGACGGGAAAGAAGATGATTTGGTTTCCGAAGGATTATTTATTGGAGAATCCATTGATGCAATCTACGACTACGAAATTGATGGGAAGTGGCAGGTAGGTGATGATATTCCACCAGCATGGGATATTGGTGCACATAAACCTGTAGATCAAAATGGCGATGGGGTCATCAATCCTGAAGATGATAAAATAATAGTTGGTTATACCTCTCCAGCATATAGTTTTGGTATTAGTAATAGTATTCGGCACAAAAACTGGTTATTGAAATTTTTCATCCATTCAATACAGGGTGGAAAAAATCATTATCTGGGTCGTGATAATTATCTTGATTATGCATTTGAGAATAATGAAATGCATTTCCGTTATATTTTTCCTGAGGATGTGGATTTCTGGACACCTGAAAATCCTGATGCAAGGTACCAGAGACCAAATATTTATACAGCAAGTGGGACAAGAGGTAGGCTGTATGGTGATCGCAGTTTTATCCGTTTGCAAAACATATCACTATCCTACAATCTGCCCGATAATCTACTTGGAAACATAGGACTCCAAAGTGCAAGGATCTATTTAAGTGGGAAAAACCTTTTAACCATTACAGACTGGAACGGATGGGACCCCGAAACAAACCAAACTATTACCAGATGGGGACGTCCGGTACTTAAGAGTTATTCGATCGGCCTAAATGTTGATTTTTAAAAATTAAATATTATGAGACAATATAAATATATCCGAACAAATTTTTTTATTATCAGCACTTTTGCTGTATTAATTGCTTTCTCTTCTTGTGATGAAGATATATTCCTGGAAGAAACTCCAAAAGATTTTTATTCCCCGGAGATTGCTTATGTAACATACGAAGACTTCAATGCTGCTGTTTTGGACATGCATAGACAATATAGATCCTTATTCGTTGAAAATGATAATAGTAACGGTTTTCTTACCCTGTCACATAGTTTAACTGAATTAGCGTATCCAAATCGGGCACGGTGGGATAATGTTCAATCAATATTATTACCCACCAATACAAGTGTTATCTATAATGCTTTGTGGAGACCAATGTACAGGATTATTTATGATGCAAACGTAATACTGGAAAGAGCAGACCATGAGAATGTGACAATGACTGAAGATGAAATATCAAGAATTAAAGCCGAAGCTTCCTTCTTTCGTGGGCACGCTCATAAATTACTGGCTAATATTTATGGAGGAGTTCCTATTGTTCTGGAAGAAACAAAAGAACCCAGAAGAGACTACACCAGGGCATCTCGTCAAGAAGTTTATCTGCAATGCATAGCAGATATGGAATTCGCTATGGCTAATTTACCTGATATTGATGAGACCCCCGACCTTTCACGATTAAATAAACTTACAGCCAGTCACGTTTTAGCTGAGTTATATATTTCCTTGGAGAGGTGGGATGAGGCCGTTGACGCTGCATCATATGTGATTGATCATCCTTCAACTGGTTTAATGACAGAACGGTTTGGAAATAAAGTGGACAATCCGGAAATTTTGGGATTTACCGATGACCCTGATTTTGATGGTGATGTTTATTGGGATCTCTTTTTCAAGGGAAATCAAGGCCGGCTAGCAGGTAATTCAGAATCGTTATGGGTTATGCCAGTTGCCTATAACACACCAGGAGGGGGTAATGGGGGTATGGGGGTATTGGAATAAGGTGCCAGATGCCCCGTCTATGGCAATTAAAAGTAATAAACAACGATGGTAGTGAGGTGCAGATTATACCTCATCCAAATGAAAATTATGGAGGACGGGGAGGTGGCTTTATAAGGCCTGGCTTATATTTTGAAAAAGAACTTTGGGAAAAAAGTGGGGAACAGGACATCCGAAGTGCCCCACATAATCTTATCCGGGATTGGAAAGTTCAAAATTCTGCTTCCGATTATGATGGCCAATGGTTAATTAAAGATAATCTTCCGTTTCCCTATCAAACTGTTACTGATACAATGCGAGATTATTATGTCACAGTAGCAAAAGGTGCGACTTTTGGAGGTTTTCCGGATGAGCTTTTGATTGACGACCAAACAGTACCTGGTTCAATAGGCCATACTGGTCCAACCAAAAGAAATTGGAAGGATCATTATCTCATTCGTTTAGCCGAAACTTATCTGTTACGTGCAGAAGCATATTTAGGAAACAACGACCTGACTAATGCGGCTGAAGATATTAATGTTGTACGTAGAAGGGCTCAAGCTCCAGAAATAAGTGGTTCCGAAGTTGATATTGATTATATACTGGATGAGCGCTTAAGGGAGCTTCATTTCGAAACATTATATTTAGTTACTTTGCAAAGATTAGACAAGACAGTTGAACGATCAAGAAAGTATGATCACCAGCTGGGACCAACTTATCTTGATCATAATAACTTATGGCCAATTCCATATGATGATATTGAAAAGAATCTTGAGTCAGTCCTGGAGCAAAACCCTGGATATTAAAACATTCAGGTAAGGATAAAAGATTATTATATAAACAATAATTAATTTTCCATTATTGGTGGTAAACGGTACTTCATTATCAATTGCAGATGATAGTATTATATAGTATGCTTTTAACCATAAAAGATATTCACACACGACGATAATCAAATAGCATGGGGAGTTTGACCTGCAGTTGATCTCCTATGCTATTTCATTAAATTTTTACAGTATTTTTCAGATGGTACATTAATCCAAAAAAACAGTAATGAAATCCAAATCAGCCTTGACATACAAAATAACAGAAACAAACAATGTGGGTTGTATACGTTTGAAGTACTGAATATAAACTACTTAATAAGGATGATAAATTGAATATTAACTTGATTAAACTGATTTGCAAGTATGAAACCCTCATGCTACTGTTTCACACAAATATAATACATAAACATGAGGGATACATCTCGGAGGAATATTGAATCTGAATACCATACCTTTCTAAACAATTTAATAATTCTAATCTATTCGTATGAAATCAAATCCACACTGGTTGCATATAAGTAGGTAGTCCTAGCTATGCAAAACTCAAGATTAGTTAGTGATTAAAATAATAGTTTTTAAGACAGGACTCTCAAATAATAACTTCCCTTTTTAAGGATTGAATAATTACAAAATTCTCACTATTAATATTATAGATCGGATTATAAAAAATATATAAAATTATGCAGATACGAAACAAAGTTATTCTATCAGGCCTACTGCCTGCAGCATTTTTAATAAATCCTGCCACATTGTCTTCACAGGAAGAACCAGATAAAAAACCCAACATAGTGCTTATCTTTGCCGACGATATGGGGTGGTCCGATGCCGAGTATCAGGGGTTTAAGACCGCCGGATTGCATGAAACACCTAATATTGACCGTCTGGTGGCAGAAGGTATGACCCTGAATAGGTTTTACCCCTCAGCTGCTAATTGTGCACCTTCAAGGGCATGTCTCTTAACGGGTATGTATGGGCCGAGGCATGGGGTTTATGTACCCCAGGGATTGTCACGAGGGGGTGATGTGAGCCGTATGCGGTGGAAAGTTCCTACACAAGGAGAAGATGATTCCTACAAAACTTTTGATTTAAGCATTAACAATGTGGACCCGGGTTTTATGTCATTGGCAGAAATGCTGAAGCAGGGTGACTATGTTACTGCCCGCCTGGGTAAATGGCATATTGGTGATGACAACCAAGGATTTGACCTTTCCTCTGCTCAAGGTACGCCTAATTATGTCACGAATATTTGGGGACTGGAACGGAGGTATTATAGCGATATTACTGTTGCTGAAAGGTTAACAAATACAGCAATAGATTTTATACATGAAAACCAGGACAAACCGTTTTTCCTCTACCTCTCACATTGGGAACCCCATACTCCCCTTGCTGCCAGACCTGAGAGAATTGAATATTTCAGGAAAAAATTTACTGAACTGGGAGCAGATGAAGTTGATCCGGTTTATGCCGCAATGATAGAGCAACTGGATATCAGCACGGGAAGGATACTGGCTCTTTTGGAGGCTCTGGAGCTGGAGGATAACACCATGGTGATTTTCACATCTGACAATGGTGGCCTGCACAGGATTCCCAATAATTACCCTCTGAGGGCAAATAAAGGCTCATTCTTTGAAGGCGGTATCAGGACTCCTTTTGTTGTAAAATGGCCGGGTGTAATTGAATCGGGCTCGGAAACTGACTTCCCGGTTAACGGTGTTGATTTCATGCCCACCTTCGCCGAAATAGCTTCGGTTTCTGTTCCTGAAAGCCAGCCTGTTGATGGTGTTTCGATCTTGCCTTTATTAAAAGGTGAAAAAATGAGCATTGAACATGATAACAGGACTATGTTCTTTCATTTTCCTCTATACCTTGGTGGAGAAGAATCTTCACTTCCTGTTTATGGTGGCGGAGAGGAAAACTACTGGAGGGCAGTTCCAAGCACTACTATGATAAAAGGAGACTGGAAATTGATCTATTACTATGAATATGACAGCTATGAATTATTCAATCTAGGGGTTGATATATCTGAAGAAAATGACCTCTCCTCCAAAGAACCTGAAATAACTCAAAGTTTACTGAATGAATTAAAAGAATGGACAAAAGAGGTTGATGCACCCATACCAACTGTCCCCAATCCAAAGTTTGACCTGGAGCATGTATATTAATAATTTCAGGAAAGAAAGCATAATTTTTGTCTAAAGATATTATTCAAAATTTATGCTCACAATCGAAACCGCTTCGCTTTAATTTAATATTATCTATCAATAGTGTCCATTTTAATAAATCATTGGCCAATTGTGATGCCTGCTATAGCAAATATAGCGACCTTTTTTCCAGGGCGACGATTTGAAATGAACGATCATTATAAACATTTTAATTACATTTTATCTGGAAGCACAAATAGTACAAACGGTTTGAGTCATCCTTTGGGTTATAATTTATTAGTGGACACTTATCACTATTATAGTAAGTAGATTATTTATCATTAGGTTATTTAGTAACGGTTTGGCAATCTGTATGTATAAAATATTGTACATCTGAATAATAATTATTCAATTAAAAGGCGCAACTTTAGTAATTCGTAGTGTAAATTAAAAATCATAATCAACATGAAGCTTAATAACCCAAAACTACTGAGCCTTTCAGTGGCCGGATTAATGACACTGCCTTTTGGCTGCACGGAGAAGAGCTCTGAAATAAATGGTGCACCTAGTAAGCCAAATATACTGATAATCTTACCCGATGACCTTGGTTGGGCTGATGTGGGTTACCACGGATCAGATGTCAAAACACCCAATATTGATAAACTTGCCAGAACGGGAATAATACTTAACCAGCATTATGTAATGCCAACCTGCACGCCCAGCCGGGTGAGTCTTATGACAGGCCTTTATTCAAGCAGGTATGGGGTTACAGGACCCGACTATGGTGAGGTAATTGATCTTGGCGATCCTACTTTGCCATCTCTTCTCAGTGAGAATGGCTATTTTACAGCTATTGGTGGTAAATGGCACATGGGCTCTCCCCCATATACTCCTTTAAAATACGGCTTCCAGTCGTCTTATGGATATTTTGATGGCCAGATTGACCCTTATACCCATAATTATAAGTCGGAGACTGAATTAACAGAGAGAAGGTCCTGGCATCGTAACGATGAATATCTGGATGAAAGTGGTACTCATGTTACCGATCTTATCACCGCAGAAGCTGTCCGGATTATTGAAGAGGACCGGGAGGAGCCGTTTTTCCTGTATGTTGCCCATCATGTTCCGCACTTTCCCCTGGATGAGCCCACTGAGTGGATGTCGGTTTATGCTGATGTCCCCCTTATGCATCCTTCACGCCAGTTGTTTGCCGCCAGCGTAACACATATGGATAGCGGCATAGGGGAAATAATTGATGCACTGGAAAGAACCGGCAAACAGGATAATACACTGGTAATATTTCTAAGCGATAATGGAGGGCAATTCAGCTGGCACAGTGAAACAGAATACCATGGTCGATATGCCGATAAGCCACATACCGTACTAGGTAACAATTTCCCCCTGAGAGGCTGGAAAGGTGATTTGTATGAAGGAGGAATACGCGTACCTGCCCTGATAAACTGGCCGGGACAACTGGAGCCGGGCGTAATTGACTTCCCGGTCCATGTATCAGACTGGCTGCCTACATTATGTGCCTTAACAGGTGTTGAACAAAAACTTCGGCCGGACCTGGATGGCCAGAATATATGGCCCTTACTGACTGGCAATCAATCGTTTGAAGCCTCCCGGCAATTGTACTGGAAAACCGGCCGGAGTTATGCCGTTAGGGATGACCAATGGAAACTTATTATAAATCGGAATACCAACGATATCGAATTGTACGATCTGGAAAACGATTTCAGGGAAAACAGGAACTTAAGAGATGCTAATCCTGAAAAATTAGAGCAAATGATGGATTTACTGGAAGATTTTGTAAAAGATGACAGAAATGCAGAATCTATCCTTATTCCTCTTTAACCGGCAACTTTTTTCATTATGATATAAAACCTTAATCTGTAATATTATGAATAAAAAAATCAAATTCTCATTTCTTGCAGTTGGAGTTTCTGCATTGATCGGAGGCGGATGCGATCAGCAAGAAGATCAAAAACCCAATGTTATTATCTTCTTCGCCGATGACTATGGATGGGCACAATCAGGTGCTTATGGCAGTGATTACTACCAGACGCCAAATATAGATCGTCTTGCTGTCGAAGGTGTCCGGTTTACTGATGCCTATACGGCAGCAGCAATATGTTCTCCTACCCGGGCATCGATTATGACTGGCAAAGATCCTGCCCGTCTTAATTTGACCGATTTTATCCCCGGAAACAGGCGTGACATTTATCCGTTGACCATACCGGAGATGCAACAGTTTCTCCCTCTTGAAGAAGTTACCCTTGGAAACCTGTTTAATGACCAGGGATATAATACGGCATTTTTTGGTAAGTGGCACCTCAGTCCGGAAAAATTTGGCCCGGAGAGCCTGCCGTACTATCCTGACAAACAAGGTTTTGAAAATTATTTTGTTATTGATAAGCCTTGCGGAAATACCCAGCCTGAGTTTGATCCTCATAAATCTGATCGGATTGGCGACACATCAGTGGATTATATCAGAGAAAAAGCCGATGATCCATTTTTTCTTTTCATGAGCTTCAGCGCAATTCATGATCCATTGGTTGAAATAGCTGATTCAATAACTATGTGGAGAAGCCGGAAGGGAAGTGAAAAACCGGAAAACAATCCCATTATTGCAGCTATGCTGTCCAGGATGGACAGGAATATTGGCAAGGTTCTGAATGTTCTTGATGAACTAAAACTATCTGAAAATACGATTGTTATTTTTTATTCCGATAACGGGGGTCTGGCGGAAAATAATAATGTTTATTATATGGATTATTATCCTGAAGGCGAAGAAATGAAAATAGCAAAACAAACTCCCCTGAGAAAAGGAAAAGGCTGGCTTTATGAAGGAGGTATACGGGTGCCACTTATTATAAAATGGCCAGGTGTTGTTAAAAATAATTGGGTTAGCAACGAAGTGGTAACGTCTTCAGATTTTATGCCCACCTTCTGTGAATTACTGGACATGGCGCCGGAACCTGGTGTTGATGGGATCAGTTTCCTTTCTCATCTTAAGACAGGTGAACCTCTTCCTGAAAGAAATCATTACTGGCACTATCCGCACTATCATAATCAGTCAGGGATGTTGCCGGCCGGAGCTGTCAGAAGCGGGAAATGGAAACTTATTGAATGGTACGAAAAAAGCTTACTGGAGGGAGATGAAGCAGCTTATGAATTGTATGACCTTGAAAATGACATTGGCGAATCGGTTAACCTGGCCGACAGTGAAAAAGATAAAACAAGTGAATTAGCTGATGATCTGAAAAGGTGGCGGAATAAAGTAAACGCACAAATGCCCGTGCCAAATCCAAATTATTGAATATGGTTCTACTCTTAATTTAATGATAAAGGTATTGGCCACCATGAAAAAACAGGATGATATTTCTGTGGTTTTCAAACTTTCTATACCTCCTGCCACAAGCTTTTACTTCCTGGATTTTACTATTCAGCCTTTCATCCATTACATTGCGGTTTTTAACCAAGTTTTTCTGGATACTTTGCTAAAGTATCCAGAAAAACCTTTTATAGGTCTTCAGGCAGACTCAGAGTTAGGCTAACCATAACAGGTTTTACATTAGAAATCTCACCCTATATACCTTCCGAATAAAGGATTCTGACTAAGTATCCGGCAATCAGCATAACCGAAAGACAAAAGAAATATTTATGGTTCTGAACTTAAACGATCAAAAAATCAGTACTAATATGAAACTATCAGGCCTATATTTCAAGATTATAAAAAGCAACCAATTGCTTGTCATGTATGCGATATTACTTCTGCTTTTTTCTAGTTATACTCTAAACAGCCAGACACGTTTGGGAAGAATTCATGTGCATAAAGCCAGAAGTTTCCTGGATACAAATGTTTTGGAAGGAAATCTCCTGCATCTTAATCTTTGCGGAGAAAGGCCGGCTTATATTCAGGATATCTACAGGACTGCCTTTAATACATTGCATGCAGACCCAAATTCAACCTTTGCTGATATTGCAAAAGACCGGAACTTTTTAAAGTTATGCAGGGAAAATGATATAACCCACTCAGGAGGGCCCATGCTGGGCAATATCTCATCAGGAGGTGCATCCTTATGGATAAGGACCCTGAAGCCTGCAGCAGTGGAGGTTCGTATCGATGCGGGCGGGGTCACCAGAATCTTCGGACCGGTAAATAGTTCCGAGGGTTCCGACCTTACCGCAATTGTAAAGATTAACGGACTTAAACCCGATACTTCATACCCCTACAAAATATTCATTGACGGTCTGCATATCAACACCGGCATACAACAATTTATCAGGACCACCCCAAAAGTAAATTCTACTTCCAAAGCCAGGATAGCTTTCGGAACCTGTTACCACAGATGGGGGTTGTGTAACCAGCAACTCTCAAACCAGATAAAGGCCAGGGAGCCACTGGCCCTCCTGCTGGGAGGAGATATCGCTGCACAGGACAGGCGAAACCATATCGGACTGCACCGGGCAGACTACCTGCTGAGGGATTTTCACCCGGCATGGAGCAGCATGGTCTCATCAATACCGGTCTATGCAACCTGGGATGATCATGATTATTTTGACAATGACCTTTATAATATCCCCGAGGGATATACTCTTGAAGACAAAGAGGCTGTAAGTGATATATTCAGGACTTCATGGAACACCCCCCCCTTACGGATCAGGAGATGATGGAAAGGGTGTCTATTTCCGGACCCGGATTGGCCCGGCTGATATAATAATGCTGGATAACAGGTATTTCAGGGAAAATGGAAATTTTCTTGGTGAGCAGCAGATGGAATGGCTGAAAGCTCAGTTACTGGATTGTAAAGGCCCGTTCATTATCTTATCCAACGGTACAATGTGGAGCGACTATGTTTCTGACGGAAAAGATTCATGGGGGGTATATGATCCGAAGGGCACGAGGAGATTTTTAAACTTATTGAAGACAACAATATTGGAGGAGTGTTATTGATCTCGGGCGACAGGCACGGTGCGCGAGGATTTAAAATGCAACGGCCTTCAGGCCATATTTTTTATGAATTTGAAATGGGGAGCCTGGGTGGAAGGGTCGGCCCCCCTCCTATCAGAGCGGACTGGGATACGCAGCTTTATGGTATTTCAGGTGAGTATGCTTTCGGAGAGTTTGATTTTGACACTACACT
>CAZFOO010000018.1:39860-50620 GCA_964520585.1 uncultured Bacteroidales bacterium | reverse complement strand
ATAAGTAATCATAGAGTAATTCTGTAAGAAATTAAATGACTAGTAATGTTACCTCAGCTAAATTTACCTGAATTTTCTTTTAAAGTAAAGTCTGATGGACAAAGAAAATACATTTTCGACAATATTCGAAAACGTTACGTTGTTTTGACACCAGAAGAATGGGTGCGACAAAATTTTATTGCTTACCTTATAAATGAAAAGAAATACCCGGCCTCACTTATTGCTGTTGAGATGCCGCTTAAAATTAACCGGCTCAAAAAACGAGCTGACATTGTCTTGTTTTCCGGGCTGGGTCTGCCAATGATCATAGTAGAATGCAAGGCCCCGGGTGTAAAGATAACACAAAAGGTTTTTGACCAGGCGGCACTTTATAATTTAGACCTGAAGGTAGGGCATCTTATAGTAAGTAATGGAATGGTGCATTATTGCGCTGAACTTAACCATAATGAAAGGAAATGGGAACTGCTTCCGGAAATTCCCGAATTCAGGAGTGCGAAATGAGTTACGCTTCACCGGGTTTTTCAGTTTAGCGGATTAATAAGCTGAAGCATATAAACGCTTTTCCATCCTTCGGGTGTTTTGTTCCAGTCTTTTTTCTCACCGGTTACCTTAAATCTGAATTTTTCAAAAAGTCTTATGCTGACTTTATTGTCACTGTCAATATGACAGAATAGCTGGTGTAACTGCAGGATCTTAAAAGAATAATTAATAAGCAACTCAAGGGCTTCTGTCGCATACCCCCTGTTCCGGTACTTTTCATCGCTTATCAGTATGCCTATGCCTGCTCTTTTATGCATTGGATCAAAATCATAAAGGTCGATTGCTCCTATAGTATCGGTTGTGTCGGATTCCACATAATCTATCATGAGTCTTAGTTGTTTAGCCTGAAAGATATCCATATGAGAATCGGCTATATATTTTTCCAGCAGAAATCTGGAAAATGGAACCAGGGTATTACTTACCGGCCAAATATTCGAGTCGTTTTCCCATTTGTAAAGCTTATCAATATCTGAGGGTTCCAATGCCCTTAATTTAATGCTGTTTCCTGTAAGAATGCTCAAAATTATTGTTTTTTAAGATGTTCTGGTAAATCAAGGGAATTAACAATCCTTAATACTTCCGGTACATTTGAAAAAATAAACTCAACCCGCCTGTTGTATCTCCTCCCTTGTGGATTATCCCGGCCTTCACTGGTCCTGTTTTTTGCGATATAATTTCCCATGCCAACGGCGGTCGTTTTTATCCGTTCTCTTTCCACGCCTTCTCCGGCCAGCATATCTGCTACATTCTCTGCCCTTCTTTCTGAAAGGTGCTCATTATAAGCCGCTGGTCCGAGTGCATCTGTATGGGCTCTTAATTCAACGGTCATTTCCTTATGCTCATTCATTATTCCGGCGATATTTAATGTAAGCTGGCAGGATTCCTGATCCGGAATATAACTGTCAAAACCAAAAAATGCAGGTTGAATTTTAAAAACAGCCAGTTCATTGCGACGTGTGGAATAACTGGTTCCTTCAACAGGGATGCTGTCTGATTCAGATTCCGCCTTAAGCTGATCAAGTTCTGTGTTAACAGTATATTTCTCTTCCGGATAATATTCATGAATAGTAATATCGAAGGTTTTTGTTTCATGAGCAGGAGAAGAAACTTCCAGAATATATTTGCCCCATGGCAGTTCAATTTCGTAATCACCCTGATTAGTATAGCCGGGCAGGGGGATAGTACTTTCTGCCGGTTCTGTCTGCTTTAAGCTGACGGTTACCTCGGACAGGGCATCGGTTGACTTTGATGAGATGTTAATCCCAAGAATAGCTGTAGAGGTCATATCCGGATCAAAAGATTTTATTTTCCGGAATTCAGTGATGTCAGTATTTTCTTCTGATCTTTTATTTAAATATGCTACTGAGCCATTATCTACCGGGATTAATCCAGCATCGTCATCGGGAGTATTAATGGGAAAACCCAGATTCCGGGGTACAGTCCACTGCCCGGAAGATGATTTGCCGGAAACAAAAATATCATATCCTCCTGTACCGGTATGGCCGGTGGAGCTGAAATATAAGGTATTCCCATCCGGACTTATGAAAGGGAATGATTCATCATAACCGGAATTTACCGGATGCCCAAGGTTCTCGGCAGGTTCCCACTTATTATTTTCGTTAAGGCGGGAACGGTATATGTCAAATCCACCTTTTCCTGAAGTGCGGCTGCTTGCAAAATAAATTGTCTTTCCATCTCTAGTTTTAGTGGCATTCTGATCAAAACCTTCCGAATTAATATTTTCACCAAGA
Source organism: uncultured Bacteroidales bacterium (assembly GCA_964520585.1). Lineage (GTDB taxonomy): Bacteria > Bacteroidota > Bacteroidia > Bacteroidales > PUMT01 > PXAP01. The sequence goes on along the minus strand of CAZFOO010000018.1, from coordinate 48,329 downwards.
CTTTGCATGACTGACCATTTATTGCCTTCCAGGCGGCTGACATATAGGTTTGTATTTGAGAATCTGTCATACTGGTGCAAATATAGTTCGGTGCCATCCCATGAAAGGCAGGACGGCCAGGCAAGTCCGTCCGACCTGATTTGCATTGTAATATTAACCGGATCTGTCCAGCCCTCTTCTTCATACCTGGTGTAAAATACGGCATCATAGAAGCTTTGCTCCTCGGTATAGACAATTGTCAATTCATCACCACTAATCACAATATTTTCGTGAAACTGATGAACAGGTGGTTGATCTTCCCACGGCAGCACGATCACCTCTTGTCTGTACCTGTAAAATCTTTTCGCATTTTTTGTAATTATTGTTTGTCTTGCCACCTGCTCCATATCGTAACTATTCCCGGCCAAATCTCTCAACCGGGCAAAAGCTTCCAGCGACTTATTGAAACTGCGGGCAAGCCTGTATGCAATTCCGAGATAATACAAACTCTCTATAGGAGCAGATTTCTCATTAAAGCTACCTGACTGGTGGACGGTAGTAATGTTTTTCGAGGCTTTTTCAAGAAATGGAAGGGCTTTCTGCTTTTGGCCCTCATTATTCAGATAACATACACCAATCAAGTACTGTAGATGGCTGTTGTTTTCTTCTTCAGAATAAATAGAATATAACAGAGGCAGAGCTTCTTCATATTCATCATAGCTGAAAAATTCCCAGGCTTCATTAAAAGTTTCAAGGGGACTAAGACGCAATTGGGCATTAATTGGTTCAGCTAAGATATTCAAAAGTAGAGAAACAATAATCAGAAGACGCATATAATGGGTTAAATTGGGACTAAAAATTATTTTTTGATTATATAACCTTTTTTATACTGATTTTTTATTATTTCTGTTGTTCCTCTTTTTAAAATAAAATACAGCCAGGAGAATTATTGCCAGTATCAATATCCAAAAAAGCGGATTATCTCTTTCTTTGGCAGAAGATTCCTCTTCTATTTCAATACCCTCATCCGCATCCATCTTCTCTTTTTCCTTCGCATTTTTCCCCTCTTTCTCTGCATTCTCTGTTTCCTCTGCTTTTACTATCTCCTCCGGTTCTGCTATTTTATCTGAAGCCTTAAAGGCCGTATCCTTTTTGCCGGGGGATTCCTTGCCGATATTACTTGTTGAAACAGTTATAGTATCATCCAGGTCTTCAGGGAGCAATTCAAATAAAGCATCATCTTTAGGGGCTTCTTCTTTTGTTCCGGAATATCTGAACGTGAAAATATTATCTCCCGGCAAAGGGGCGTATTCATATCCGGATCTTCTCCCGGTCATAGCCACGTCTACATTAATTTCATCGTCTTTACTGTCCGGTCTTAGCTTAATTTTGTTAAACACATCATCATATCCCTTTTCGGAGAATATCATCTGCCATTCACCAGCTTCAATCATAATTTCATAATCGCCTGCTTCCTGACCAGGTCTGATTGTATGAATTGTGTCGCCACTGACCTGTTCAACTAAATATACCCTTGCATCTGTACTGGTCTGCAAGCCGTCCGTTCTTTCCATGCGCCCCTTGACAAGAAACTTCCGGGGATTTGATTCAGAAAATATCTCATACCGGTAGATGTCAGCTTCGCCAAAACCTTCGTTACCGGATTTTGAAAAATATGCAAAATTGCCATTCATTAACTGGTTATAGAATATGTCATCGTCGGGAGTGTTTATGCCATAGCCGGCATTTTCAGGTTTCGACCAGTTTCCGTTCCCTAGCCGCGAGGAGGAAAAAACATCATATCCTCCGATATTATGGTGGCCAAATGAGCTAAAATATAAAATACTGTCATTCTCAGAGATAAAGGGTGTGTTTTCATTATATGGAGTATTTATTTGCGGACCAATATTGACTGCCCTTCCCCATTCACCGCTTGAATCTCTATTGGAAAAGTAAATGTCCAGTTCGCCTTGTCCACCGGGTCGGTTACTGGTAAAATAAAGAGTATTTCCATCGCTGGAGATGCAGGCATGTGATTCCCAGTAATTTGTGTTGATGTTGTCATTTAGCTTTTCAATCATTGTCCACTTTCCATCATTGAACCTGCTAAGATAAATATTACCTACAAGATCATCAGATTTGTAAAGGTACAATTCACTTCCGTCCCATGATAATGATGCTGGATAGCAATCCCCGTCACTACCTAATTCTGCTGTTATTTCAACAGGCCATGACCATTGGCCTTTATCGGTTTTTTCTGAAAAGAACAGGGCGTCATAAAAAGGAAGCTTTCTTGTGAAAACCATCATTTTTTCATCACCTGAAACTGCAGGATTGATTTCAGGGAATCTTGAATTTATCTTTTCTCCCAGATTTTCTTCATTGAAAAATAAAGGATTCATTATACTTTCCTTTGCGTTTTTTGAAGCCTTTATATATTCTTCAATAACTTCAATATCATAAACCAAAGGGTCCATTTCTTCTTTGAAACGATAGTATGTCTCAAGTGCCTTGTCGAACTGGTAATTGATGTGGTAGGCATTGCCAAGGTAAAAAAGTGCGTCTGCAGGGGCCTTTGTAGTCCTGTAAGTTGGTTTCCTGTTCCGGGTATCGATATCTTCAATTGCTTTTTCGAGAAACTCAATAGCATTGTCTTTCTGACCCGTCATATTAAGATAACATGTTCCTGTCCTGTAATTAAGAAATGAATTGCCGGGCTGGTCCTTTAAAAGCTCAAGATATAGCGGAAGAGCCTCCTTATACTCCTCGAACAGATGGTATGATTCGGCCTCCAGAAACATCTCCTGTTTGCCTGAATACAGCCGGGAGTATATCTGGGCTTCCGAATGTATAGAAAAAAACAATGCGAATAAGAAGATGAAAAGTGGTTTAATCATGCAGTGCCTGTAAGCCTATAATTGATCGATACATGTATTTCCAAAAATATAATAAACAAATGAAGATGAAAATTTTTTCATTAAAAATTACATATGGATGAATGAAAAAAGTAAAACCCCGAAATCATAACTCTGGAAACCGGGAGTAAAAAGTAAGTGTGTGAATAGCAAAAAAAGCTACACTATGATTAATCATAGTTTTCTTTCGGGATCAAAATTCTCCAGGTATTCGGCAATTCGTCTGAGAAACATTCCTCCAAGGGCGCCATCTACCACCCTGTGATCGTAGGATAGTGAAAGTGTTATGATATGCCTTATTGCAATAACATCGCCTTGCAGGGTTTCCATTACAACCGGTTTTTTTATGATTGCTCCCGTACCTAGTATGGCTACTTCAGGCTGATTTATTATGGGAGTGCCGGTAGTGTTTTTAAAGGTGCCGAAATTGGTAATTGTAAATGTACCCCCTGTAATTTCATTTGGTAACAGCTTGTTTGTCCTGGCCCGCCCCGCCAGATCATTAACAGCCTTTACCAGTCCGTTTAGGTTTTTTTCATCGGCATTTTTTACCACAGGTACTATAAGATTGCCTTCAGCTAATGCTACAGCAATTCCTATATTTATATTCTTCCTTACAATTATATTTGAACCGTCAACAGAAATATTTACCATAGGATAGTCTCTCAATGCTTTGGCTGAAGCTTCTATAAACAGAGGAGTATATGTGAGATTCTGTTTTTCACGTTCACGAAAATTATTTTTGGCCGATTCCCTCCATTTTACCAGGCTGGTGACATCTGCATCTATAAATGAGGTTACATGAGGTGATGTTTGCTTAGATCTGATCATATGCCCGGCAATCAATTTTCTCATCCGGTCCATTTCTATTACCCGGTCCCCTTCACCAGGAATTATTACCCCTGGTTCCTGCCCGTCAAAACTGGTTTTTTCTCCTGTAACATGGTTCTTCTCCTTTGGTTCTTTGTGTGCTTCTTTAATGAGGTCATCGGCCTGAACTTTTTTGCCCGGAATTTTGGCTTCCAGATATTTTATCAGGTCTGCTTTGTTTATTCTCCCGCCTTCACCACTTCCCTCGATGTTGTCAAGTTCTTCCGATGAAATATTTTCCTCTCTGGCAATGCTTCTTACAAGCGGGGAAAGGAATTTGCCAGATGGAGTTTGACGGGGCATTTTATGCATTTGTCGGGCAATTTTGTTAACATCCTCTTTCATATCAGGATGTGCATAAGATGTACCCGTTATACGTTCAACTTCACGATGAACATCTTCCCGGTCAGCGGTTTGGGTCTCGGTACCGGTTTCGATTACAACAAGTATATCTCCTACCGAAGGTACTTCACCTTCATTTTTAATTATTTTTGATATAATGCCTTTTACAGGCGAGGGTATTTCTGAATCCACCTTGTCCGTGGCAATTTCTGCTAATGGCTGATCTTCTTCAACCATACTGCCCTCACTGACCAGCCATCTGGTAATGGTCGCCTCAATTACTCCTTCACCCATTGCGGGGAGTGCAACTTCAATTTTTGCCATGACAGGAATTTATATTTAAATATTTGAAATGCATACAAAATTAATTAAAAACTGTTCAAACCACAATTTAGTTAAGCTTTAAAAATCCCTGTCCTTTTGGGTTGGTTCGTTTGCTTGCGGGGTCCGTCTGAAGGCATGTGGAACTTTAAAAACACGGCTTATTATCCTTTTGGCTATAGAAAGACCGGCACGGAACCAGATGGCGAAATAGAGCAACAAGAGCAGTAAATAAGTGCCGGGTGTATTGAAATGTTTTTTCGCATAAATTATCATTGCCCTGTAAAATGTTAGAACGTAGTTGATAGTTGACTTGCGGGTGCTTCCGCCTTTATAGTGGATTATTGTTGTTCCTGGATAATACCAAATAGTGTAGTTGTTTTTTAATATCCGAAGAGACAGGTCTATATCTTCACCATACATGAAAAAATCTTCATCAAACCAACCTGCTATGTCAAGAGCCTTTTTCCTGACAAAAAAGAAGGCCCCTGTCAGAACCTCTATTTTATTGGTGGTATCTTTATTGAGATGGCCAAGATAATATTTGCCAAAATGCCTGGAGCGGGGGAATAGTGCTGTTAGTCCGCTGATCTTGTAAAGTGCCACCAGGGGTGTTGGGACTGACCTTTTCGATTCCGGCAGATATTTGCCCTCACCATTGATCATTTTAACTCCCATTGCTCCGGCAAGAGGACGGGAATCCATAAAATTAATACACTCCTTAAAGGTAATTTCTTCAATAAGTGTGTCGGGGTTGAGGAAAAGGATATATTCTCCTTTTACGTAGGGAAGCGCCTGGTTGTTGGCTTTGGAAAAGCCCATGTTTTTGCTGTTCCTGATAAGATGTACCTCCGGAAATTTTTCAGCAACCATATCGGCCGACTGGTCGGTTGAATTATTGTCGACTACAAAAATTTCAGATTCAATTATTGAGGTCGCTTTTCTTACCGAAATGAGGCAATGTTCCAAATAGATTTTGACATTGTAGCTGACAATTATTATGGAAAGCTTCATCACTTATTCAATAGGTCTTGCCGGGAAGCCGGGGGCATAAAGATAAAAAAAGATTTGTTTCCGAGACAGGGGATCTACCTGAGGTTTTTTCGGATAGCTTTTGAAAGCCTTATTATCCCTTCTATATTCATTTCTTTTGATGCATACGAGAAATTCAGTCTCATGGTGTTTCTCCCGCAGCCATCACAATAGAAAACATTTCCCAGGACAAATGCCACCTTTTCATTTATGGCCTGCATGAAGAGTTCTTCAGCATCCATATAGTCAGGCAGGGTAAGAAAGAGGAACAATCCTCCTGAGGGCTCTGTCCAGCTTACTCCCGGGGGCATATGTTCCCTGAGTGCAGACAACATTATATCTCTTTTCTCCCGGTAAGTGTTGATGATCTTATTCAGATGAGAATCAAACACCCCGGTTTCAAGATATCCGGCTGCAATTTTTTGTACAAAAGGAGATGTGCAAAGATCTGCAGTCTGTTTTGCAATCACAATCTTTTCAATTATTGCTTCATGGGCTATTAGCCATCCAATTCTAAATCCGGGAGCAAGTATCTTGGAAAACGTTCCAATAGATATTACCTGTCCTGTATTATCCATGGCATAGATCATCCTCTGGGGTTTCCCCTCGAATCTTAACTCACGATAGGGACTGTCCTCTACTATCAGAACATCGTATTTGCGGGCAAGATCAATTATCTCCTGCCTTCTTTTTTCAGGCATGGTTATTCCTGCAGGGTTCTGGAAGTCCGGTATTGTATAGATGAACTTTGGTTTTTCCCCAAAAGCCTTCATCTTTTTCAGTTTTTCTTCGAGAAGATCCGACCGCATTCCCTGTTGATCAAGGCTAATGCCTTCCATTTTGGCCCCGTAAAAGCCGAATGCACTAATTCCTCCCAAATAAGAGGGCAGTCCGCAGATGATCTTATCCCCTGGATTTATGAAAATTTTCGGAAGAAGGTCAAGGGCCTGTTGCGAGGCTGTAGTGATGATAAGATTATTGATGTCTATTTTTAAACCCTGTTTCCTGTATCTTTCTACCAGCAATTCTCTTAAGCGGGTATCCCCTTCAGTTGTCCCGTATTGAAGTGCCTGATATGCATCGTCAGACTCAAATATTTCGCATACAATCTTTTTGAGTTCTGTAACGGGGAAAGATTCGGGTGAAGGCAAGCCTCCTGCAAATGAGATAATATCAGGACGCCTGGTAAGCTTAAGGACTTCTCTTATAGCAGATTTTTTTTGTGCACTGATCTGCCGGTTAAATATTTTATCCAAATCGCTTACCATGGGTTGATGATTAAGATTGAGGAGTCTGAAATATCTTTCTGCTTTACGAAATTGCAAATTGTAAATCTTATCAACAAATATTTTCAGGTGTTTTGTTCAAAAGTAGCCGTAAAACATATTATGCAAAATGATAAATAAATTCCAGACCTGTTAAATAAACTTATTGGCACTCCATGATGATCATCTGGCATGCATTCCTGTTTCCAAGTTGGCAGGCCCGGTGAAAATCAGCACATGCTTCCATGGTATCACCTTTTCTGAGAAAGGCCATGCCCCTGTTATAGTGGGCTACATCATTGGTGGGACTGATGGTTATTACATTGTTGAAATCCTCTATTGCAGCCTCATATTGATTGTTACGGTAGTTGATCATACCACGGTAATTGTATGCAGCTATATTCTGTGGGTTATGGTCAATAGCCATTTCGAAATCCATTAGTGCAGACTGCATTTCACTTAGGTTAAGCCTGGTTATGCCGCGGTTAAGATATATAATGGACAAGTTGGACGGTTCAAGATCTATGGCGCGGTTAAAATCTTCAAGTGCCCGCCGGTAATTATTCCTTTGATTTGAGATCATTCCGCGGGTAAAATAGAAGTCCCCGTAACCGGGAGAATTCTCGATGGCCTTGTCAATCTCCCTGGTTGCTTCGCGTGTCCGGCCCTGAAGATACAATGAGGTTATTTTACCGTTCAGGGCAGGTTTGTTTCCGGATTGTATCGACAAAGCCTGCTCGAAATCTTTACCGGCTTCTTCATAATTACCGGCTTCGATCTTTCTATTGCCTGAAGTGACAAGAGAGTCTGCAGCATTCTGACCGGATGCTTCTAAAAGAAGTGTTATATTTAATAAAGTTATAAGCAGAGATGATCTTACCAAAGGACTGATGTTCATTTGTTCATGATTTCTGTTTAGACGAAAAATCTTTATTCCTGGTTTTTATCTATCAGGTAAACTTAATCTTCAGGAATACTTATAATTTACGGGAAAAATTCAAAAAGGTTTGTTCTTCGTAAGTAAATTTTAATATGATTTTCCGTTATTAAAGGATGTGTCAAATGGGGTGCGGTTTGCTATGGAACGGCCCAGGGTAATTTCATCTGCATATTCCAGTTCATCACCAATGGCTATACCTCTGGCAATCGTTGTTATGGTTATGGCGTGTTTATTGAATTTTCTGTAAAGATAAAAATTGGTTGTGTCACCTTCCATGGTTGTGCTTAATGCAAGAACAATCTCGGTCACTTTGCCGTCAGATATTTTTTCTTCAAGGGATTCTATGTTCAGGTCTCCGGGACCTGTTCCGTCCATAGGAGATATAATCCCTCCCAGAACATGATATATCCCTGAATACTGATGTGTGTTTTCAATGGACATAACATCCTTGATGTTTTCAACCACGCAGATTAAGGAGTGATCCCTTTTTGGATCAGAGCAAATATTGCAGATTTCATTATCTGAAATATTATGACAGGATATACAGTGCTTTATCTCCTTTTTAAGCTGTAGTATTGATGATGAAAACTTTTCCACATCAGCCACGTCCTGCTTAAGAAGATGAAGAACCAGTCTCAGTGCTGTTTTCTTGCCTATGCCGGGGAGACCGGCAAACTCTGCCGTTGCTGCTTCAAGTAGTCTTGAAGGGTAATTATCAATATTCACCTTAATCTTTTTTTTTCACCGCAAATATACATGAATTACCCATCAACTGAAAATTCAACAAAGAACAAGATCTCGCATG